>NZ_JAKJSW010000266.1:0-5075 GCF_050337375.1 Vibrio makurazakiensis
ACTTTGACTACTGAACAGAAAACGATGAATATTACTGAAATTCAGGAACTACTACCTCATCGCTACCCATTCTTAATGATTGATCGTGTTATTAACTTCGAAGAAGAAAAAACACTGACAGCAATTAAGAATGTCTCTGTTAATGAGCCACAATTCACAGGTCACTTTCCTCAATTGCCAGTATTCCCTGGTGTTTTGATCCTTGAAGCTATGGCTCAAGCAACAGGTCTTTTGGCATTTAAATCATTTGGTGCGCCGTCAGAAAACGAGCTGTACTACTTTGCAAGTGTTGATAAAGCGAAGTTCCGTAAGCCGGTAGTACCAGGTGATCAACTGGTTATTGAAGTTGAATTCCTAAAAGAACGTCGTGGTATTGCATCTTTCAACGGTGTAGCAAAAGTAGACGGCGATGTAGTGTGTTCAGCTGAACTTAAGTGTGCTCGTAGAGAGTTTTAATATGATTCATGAAACTGCGAAAATTCACCCTTCATCAGTAATCGAAGGTGACGTGACTATCGGTGCGAATGTGACGGTTGGTCCATTTACTTACATTGCTGGTACTGTTGTTATTGGCGATGACACTGAAGTGATGTCACACGTAGTGATCAAAGGCCATACAACCATTGGTAAGGAAAATCGTATTTTTCCTCATGCCGTGATTGGTGAAGAAAACCAAGACAAAAAGTATGGTGGTGAAGAGACTACTGTCGTTATTGGTGATCGTAACGTTATCCGTGAGGCTGTACAGATTCACCGTGGTACGACTCAAGATAAAGCAACGACAGTGATCGGCAACGACAACTTGCTTTGTGTTAATGCCCATATTGCACATGATGTGATTGTTGGTAACCACACTCACGTTGGTAACAATGCCATCCTTGGTGGCCATGTAACGGTTGGCGATTATGCAGGTGTAATGGCTCTTTCTGCTATTCATCCATTTTGCTCTATCGGTGCATACGCATACATCGGTGGTTGTTCTGCTGTTGTTCAAGACGTATTACCATACGTGCTAGCTCAAGGTAACCATGCTGCGCCTTTTGGCCTAAACTTAGTTGGTCTTAAGCGAAACGGTTTTGAAAAACCAGAAATTCGAGCTCTGCAAAAAGCATACAAAGAACTTTACCGCTCAGGTAAAACTTTGGAAGAAGCTAAAGTTTCTTTAGTGGAAATGGCGAAAGAGTTTGACTCAGTTCAGCCGATGCTAGATATGATTGAAAACTCTGAACGCGGTATCATTCGATAACGATTTTGAAGTTTAGAGTAAAAAGATCGCTACCTTTTAGCGATCTTTTTTGTTTTAAGCTCAAAGGAAATTAGGAAGCCAAATGTCAAAAGTAAGTGCAGAAAAAACTCATAAACCGCTGAAAGTGGGTATTGTCGTTGGTGAGTTGTCTGGTGATACTCTCGGTGAAGGTTTTATCAAAGCGATACAAGCGAAATACCCTGATGCTGAATTTGTTGGTATTGGCGGACCAAAAATGAAAGCGTTAGGCTGTAAATCTCTTTTTGAAATGGAAGAGTTAGCTGTAATGGGACTTGTTGAAGTTCTTGGTCGCTTAAGGCGATTGCTGAAAGTTAAAGCGGAATTGGTTAAGTATTTTAAACTGAATCCGCCAGACGTTTTTGTTGGTATTGATGCACCTGATTTTAATTTAAGATTGGAGCTTGATCTTAAAAACGCAGATATTAAAACCGTTCATTATGTTAGCCCTTCAGTATGGGCATGGCGTCCAAAACGTATTTTCAAGATAGATAAGGCTACAGATTTAGTTTTAGCTTTTCTTCCGTTCGAAAAAGCCTTTTATGATAAATATAATGTTGCTTGCGAGTTTATTGGTCACACTCTAGCCGACGCAATTCCTTTGAACTCAGATAAACAACAAGCTCGCGAATTATTAAATCTTGATGCTGATAAGCAGTGGATGGCAGTACTGCCAGGTAGTCGCGGTGGTGAAGTTGCATTGATTGCTAAACCATTTATTGAAACGTGTCAGCGCATCAAACAAAAGTACCCTGATATTGGTTTTGTTGTCGCTGCGGTCAACGAAAAGCGTAAACAACAGTTTTTGGATATCTGGAAAACTACGGCCCCTGAGTTGGACTTTGTTATCGTTGAAGATACGGCGAGAAATGTAATCACCGCTTCGGATGCGGTGTTGCTTGCTTCAGGAACCGTTGCTCTTGAGTGTATGTTAGTGAAGCGCCCTATGGTAGTTGGCTATCAAGTGAATAAGCTGACGGGTTGGATCGCTCAAAAGCTGTCGATTACCGAATTCGTATCTTTACCTAATGTTTTAGCGGGCAAGGAACTAGTTAAAGAATTTATCCAAGAAGAATGCCACCCTGACTTTTTGTTTCCCGCGATGGACAAAGTGCTTTCAAGTGATAACAGTGAATTGATCCAAACGTTTACTGAAATGCACCAATGGATAAAAAAAGATGCTGATATGCAGGCTGCGAATTCAGTACTTAAGTTAATCAATAAACCAATCATCGATTAGAGAACACCATGGCAGTTAAAGAAAAAAAAGAGCTTCCTCCGTTTGAGTACCCTGAAGGTTACCAGTTAGTCGCCGGTGTTGATGAAGTAGGCCGTGGGCCACTAGTGGGTGACGTCGTTACGGCTGCTGTGATTCTAGACCCTAATAACCCGATTGAAGGTTTAAATGATTCAAAGAAGTTGTCAGAGAAGAAGCGTTTAGCCTTATTACCTGAGATTAAAGAAAAAGCTTTAGCTTGGTCTATTGGGCGCTGTAGTCCACAAGAAATCGATGAATTGAATATCCTGCAGGCGACTATGGTCGCTATGCAGCGTGCGCTAGCTGGGCTCTCTATTCAGCCAGATTTAGCATTGATTGACGGAAACCGAGTACCAAAGCTACCTATGGATGGTGTCGCTGTTGTCAAAGGTGATTTAAGAGTCGCCGAAATTAGTGCGGCTTCAATTATCGCTAAAGTAGTGCGAGATCAGGAAATGGAAGAATTAGATAAGCTTCATCCTGAATATGGCTTTGCCAAGCATAAAGGTTACCCAACTAAAGCTCACTTCGAAGCGATAGAAAAACATGGTGTTATAGAGCAATACCGTAAAAGTTTTAAACCAGTTAAACGCGTTTTAGGCATCGAATAGCACCTAGTTAGATGCACTCAACGTTATTCAACGTTAAAATAGCCAACAAGCAGTAACCTAGGTTTATCTCCTAGAATTCAGGAACAATGAATGTCAGAACCAAAATTTAYCCATTTACGCGTACACAGTGACTTCTCTATGGTCGATGGGCTTTCCAAAGTTCCGCCGTTAGTTAAGAAAGTAGCTGAAATGGGCATGCCAGCTGTCGCGCTGACCGATTTTACTAACTTATGTGGACTAGTGAAATTTTACGGTACTGCTCATAATTGTGGCGTAAAACCGATTATTGGGGCTGACTTTTTAAWGCAATCAGCAGAGTTTGGTGATGAGCTGACCAAACTCACGGTTATTGCGACGGACAATAAAGGCTATAACAACCTTACTTTACTTATTTCTAAAGCATACCTCCGAGGTCATGTTCAGCATCAGCCAGTGATTGATAAAGAGTGGTTGATTGAAAACGCTGGAGGCTTGATTATTTTATCGGGCGCTAAAGAAGGCGAAATTGGTAAGGCTTTGCTTAAGGGAAACCAAGAGCTTGTTAGTAGCTGTGTCGAGTTCTATCAAACCCATTTTTCTGACCGTTTTTATCTGGAACTCATCCGAACGGGTCGTCCAGACGAAGAGTCTTACCTACATTTCGCTTTGGACCTTGCAGAGCAGGCTGATTTACCTGTTGTAGCAACTAACGAAGTCGTATTCCTAAGTGAAGACCTATTCGATGCCCATGAAATTCGTGTAGCGATTCATGATGGATTCACGATGGTCGATCCTCGTCGTCCTAAAAACTACAGTGCGCAGCAATACCTTCGTACGGAAGAAGAAATGTGTGAGCTATTCTCGGACATTCCTGAAGCGTTAGAAAACAGTGTGGAGATTGCTAAGCGTTGTAATGTGACGGTTCGTTTAGGTGAATACTTCCTGCCTAACTTCCCAACTGAAGGCTTAGCGATTGAAGACTTCTTGATTAAGAAATCAGAAGAAGGTCTTGAGCGTCGATTAGCGTTTCTATTTCCTGACGAGAAAGTACGAGCGGAGCGTAGACCTGAATACGATGAACGACTAAAAATCGAATTAGAAGTTGTTAATAACATGGGGTTCCCCGGTTACTTCTTGATCGTAATGGAGTTCATCCAGTGGTCTAAAGATAACGATGTACCAGTAGGGCCTGGTCGTGGTTCGGGTGCCGGTTCATTAGTCGCTTACGCACTGGATATCACCGATCTAGATCCTCTAGAATACGATCTACTTTTCGAACGTTTCTTGAACCCTGAACGTGTATCCATGCCCGATTTCGATATCGACTTTTGTATGGATAAACGCGACCAAGTAATTGATCACGTAGCTGAAATGTATGGTCGTGATGCGGTATCTCAGATCATCACCTTCGGTACTATGGCTGCAAAAGCGGTAATTCGAGATGTTGGTCGTGTACTTGGCCATCCATTTGGTTTCGTTGACCGAATTTCAAAGCTCGTTCCGCCTGATCCGGGCATGACGCTCGAGAAAGCTTTCTTAGCTGAGCCTGCATTACCAGAATTGTATGATGGTGATGAAGAAGTTCGAGAACTGATTGATAAGTGTCGAATTTTAGAAGGTTGTACGCGAAATGCTGGTAAGCATGCGGGTGGTGTTGTTATTTCACCCACCACGATTACCGACTTTGCACCAATCTATGCAGACGCGGAAGGTAACTTCCCGGTAACTCAGTTTGATAAGAACGATGTAGAAACCGCCGGCTTGGTTAAGTTTGATTTCTTAGGTCTACGTACACTAACCATTATCGACTGGGCATTAGGCTTAGTGAACCCTCGTTTGGCAAAAGAAGGTAAAGATCCAGTTCGCATTGAATCGATTCCTCTTGACGATCAAGCGTCGTTTAATTTATTGCAAAATTCTGAAACCACTGCGGTATTCCAATTGGAATCGCGTGGTATGAAAG
>NZ_JAKJSW010000267.1:0-5044 GCF_050337375.1 Vibrio makurazakiensis
GTTGTGGTGCCGAATGATTTGCGCAGTAAGAGCAATATTAAATGGAGACCCTGCAACGGACGCCGCTCACATGGCAGGCTTTTCTGATAGTGCGCATTTAAGCCGGACTTTTCGACAAACGTTTGGAATGACTATTCGCCAGGCCAACGCCATTTTTCTAAAAAGTTAGCCAGTTTATTCAATTCTTGTCACTGAGCATTAGTTACTCTTTTCACATACACAATGAAAGGAGATTCCCATGAATGAACTATCAAAAGATTATTTGCAAGAAACACCAATGTTGGATTTCAACCATCCGTATATCCAAAAGCTGGTAGAAAAAGAAGAATGGAAAAAACTGTCTCAGTACGACGCTATTGGTGCAATTTACGATTATGTGCGTGACAAAGTACGTTTTGGCTATAACAAAGATGATCGCCTAGCAGCCAGCAAAGTATTAAAAGATGGATACGGACAGTGTAATACCAAAGGAACGTTATTAATGGCGCTACTTCGTGCCGTAGGTATCGCGACTCGTTTTCACGGTTTTACTATTTATAATGAGTTACAGAGAGGGGCAATACCAAACTACCTTTTCAAGATCGCTCCAGATCGTATCATCCATAGTTGGGTAGAAGTTTATCACGATGGACGCTGGATCAATCTTGAAGGTTATATATTGGATAACAACTACTTAAAACAAGTTCAAAATCAATTTTCAGAACAAAGTGAGTCATTTTCAGGTTACGGCATTGCAACCAAATGCTTGTCTGATCCTAACATTGACTGGAAAGGGCAAGATACTTATATACAAAGTGAAGGGATTGCTGATGATTTCGGTGTATTCACTCAACCAGAAAGTTTCTACTCGGTACACGGTAGTAATTTGTCGGGTATAAAAAAAGTATTGTTTCGATATGTACTCCGCCACTTAATGAATTGGAACGTGAACGGAATTCGTACAAAAGGGATTTCAAATAACAGGTAGTTTGAATATTAGAGCCTGAGCGAAAGTTACCTCAGGCTTGCCTTATTATGAGCTGTAGCTATGTAAGGTTCATAAGCTTTTGATCCCTTTTAGGCTATTACTCCCAAGTCCCCTGCTCATTCTCATGAATGACTCTGATTAACTTGGCTGGCGTCCCACCATATAATGAATCAGGCGGCACATCTGTATTAACAACTGAGTTAGCCGCAATCACAGATCGCGCACCAATGGTCACACCTTGGTTAATCACAACATTACCACCAATCCACACATCATCCTCAATAGTTATCGGGCCACAGATGGTTTCCCAGTTTCGACGTTTGAGATAGCTCAAATCATGGCTAGCACAGTAAAGCTGCGTGTTCGGACCAATCAACACATTACTGCCAATTGTAATTTTAGCGCCGTCTAACATAGTCACATTCATGTTGATGAATGTCTTTTCCCCAATCGAGATTGTCTTACCGAATTCACAATAAAAAGGAGAACGGACGATACTAGAATCTGGAATACTGCCCATTAGCTGTTGAAACAACCCACTGCGTAGTGAATCATCGGTGTTTTGATTAATCTCCTGCAATAAGTTCGAAGCATTTTGACGGATACGAATAATACAGTCGGCTCCCCCGTCAAAGACTTCCCCTGCAAGCATTTTTTCAAATTCGGTCATGTCGCCTCTCAACTTATTTTGTATAGGTTTGTCGCAACAACATTGTATCACTTGCGATACTCTCTATTCATCAGAAGTAGAAACACCAAGCAAATATTGCTTTCGACTTGCACAGATAATATAAGCATAATCAGTATCTGAGTTTGAGTTTGGACATTAACGAGGCATTAGTTCTAAGGAGAGATTATGTCGATAACATCAGGGATAGCGCTATTTATGGCGATGCTTCTATCCGCTGCGATTCCGGGTCCAAGTGTCCTAGCTGTTGTGTCGAGGTCTCTGACTTATGGTTGGAAACAAGGGTTGTTAGTCGTGCTAGGAGTTTTACTTGCCGACTACATATTTATCTTTCTGGCGTTGTCTGGTTTATCTGCGGTTGCAAGCATGATGGGTGAGTTTGCCACACTAATAAAATATGCAGGAATTACCTATCTGTTTTGGTTGGCATATATTACTTGGACTTCAGATACCTGCGAAACATCACCACAAACTTCTGATACTGAGGCAAAAGCCTCCAGCGTAATAACAGGTATGCTAATGACCTTAGCTAATCCGAAAGCCATATTATTTTACATGGGGTTCTTTCCCGCATTCATTGATTTACAGTCAGTCTCGTTATCAGATATCGTTATTATATTTGTAATTTCAACATTTTCCGTAGGCGGTGTTTTAAGCATTTATTCTTGTTTGGCATCGAAGACTAGCTTTGTATTTCAGGAGCGACAAGCCAAGAAATTACTGAATAAGATTTCAGGTGGTTTCTTAGCAACTTGCGGAGCTTTACTAGCAACAAAGTCCTAAGCCAAGCGTCCACATATTTACAGACTCGAAAACACCTTGGAATGATATATCAGATAGCCTAAAGTAATTCGCACAAGGCACAGTGTCGTAGCACAGTTAAGTAGCGCCCCTTTAGTACGCCCATAATAAGCCTTAAACTCGTTTGATCATCTGAACATCTATAATAGTTGTACCTTCAAATTCTTCAGATACATGACCACCCGACAATTGAAACCCCTGCTTAGAGTAGAACTGAATTGCTGAGACATTGTTGTCGAGAACATACAGACTGATCGTTTTCATACCCAGCTCTTGGGACTCTCTTTCCAGGTAACTCATCAGTTTATAGCCTAAACCCAGCCCGTAAACACTCGGGCATAAGTAGAGCTTACTAAGCTCTATAATTCCATCATGCTTCGAGTGAACGCTGTAAGACATAAACCCAACAACCTTACTCTCACGTTCAGCGACAACTACCGTTTCTACGTTCGTTCTGATTATACCCTGCCACTCATCTACGCGAGATGAATGAGTATAGCCATGAATATATCTGGCTGGCATCAACCCATCAAATGCATTTTCCCACGAACTCACGTGTATTTGTGCGATGTCATCAACATCAGCTTGTTGTGCTTTTCTTAAGTGAACTTCCACTGTTTCTTCCTTGAAATCCCTAACGCTAGCTAGATGGTCAATAGACCGGCTATCCTATTTAATTAACCGCCTCAAACGGAGTTAAACCAAACAAAATGCCAAGCATTGAGGTTCTATATCAAACCATTTGTTCTACATCTGGTATCTGCATCGTGCCTTTAATCACGGTGACTGCTGAACCTATCAACTTGGTGCGCCCATTAGATAACAGCGCCGTCGTAACGTAACCGCCACGTTCTGATGCTTGAAAGCCTTTTAGCTCTAACTTACCTAACTTCTTTGACCAATAGACCGTCAAGGCGCAATGAGCAGACCCCGTTACTGGATCTTCATTTACACCAACCCAAGGTGCAAAGTACCTTGAAATAAAGTCTAGATTTTCACTACCTGAGCGCGTAGTCACTAAAACACCACGACCTTTCATTTGCTTTAATGCGTCAAAATTAGGTTGTAAGTTTAGTAAGGCTTTTTCACTGTCGACTTCGATAAAAACCTTTGAATCGAAGCTTCCAAATGAAACAACTTCACTTTGAACTATGCCTAAATACTCTAATAAATTAGATGGCTGAATAGCATCAAATTCGATTATCGGCGATGGGAAATCAAGTTCAATTGTAGACTCATTGATGAGTGCCGTTAATGTTCCCGAGGCCGTTTCGAAATTAACGGTCTCTCCGCTCTTCAACTGCCCTCTTTCTTTAAGAACGTGAGCGACAGCAAGAGTCCCATGACCACACAATTTCACCTCTGATTTCGGGGTGAACCATCTCAATCTCATATCCGAAAGCGACAAAAATGCCGTTTCAGATACAGCCATTTCTTCAGCAATTGAAAGCATTAGGTTTTCGCTTAGTCCATTAGTCGTTATACAGACACCAGCAGGGTTTCCTTTAAACGCTTCACTTGTAAATGAATCTACCTGATAAATATCTAAATCCACTTAATTCTCCAAACTAAAAAGTTAAATGCTCAGTTCTATGTGGTGAGCAGCACCTATGTCATACCTAAACCTTATCACAGGAGAAGCAAAACCAGAGCCATACTAAAATGCCAAGCATTGGGCATCTACCCTAAATATTATGTGCGTTTTCTACGACTCTGGGTAAGCCTGCCCTTTTACTTGAGCACTTGACGCTGTCGACGCATGCCTATGTAACCACACCCATCTATCCGTTTTCTTTAGAACTACAGTCCATCGAATAGGAACACAAATAGCACCTTGTTCAGTTTTTAGGTGAATGGTTAAGCACTGCGAAACAACAGCACATTTATCAGAAACGACAATATCAGACCAACCCCATTCAAATTGAGTGGCAGAAGCTTCTGAAAAATTCCTAAGGAATAGCTTTTTGACTGACTGAATACCAGAGCACAGTTCATCTTCACCAGTGCCGATAACAGAAATATTTTCATTCGAATCAAACACCAGCATCAATGCATCGATATCTTTCGCACAATAGGCTTTCGCGTAGTCTTCCAATGTTGCAACAATTTCGTCTAGCTCTTGCATGGTTCACTCCTTAGTTACAACGAAGTGTAGACCAGCACTGCATCATGCTTTATGAAGCGCTAATAAATATGAGTAAAGCAAAAGTGCCAAGTGTAATAAATCAACTCTCAACCTCGACCTATGTTTGGGGGTTCTCATCTTCAACATTTTTAATCAGCGGAGCTGCACACTCCACAAATGCACTAATATCAAAGCTTGATGGTTGATCGGCACCACCTGTCACAGAGAAGTTACCTGAAGTACTGGTGTCACTAGATGTCTTATCAACATCGAGAGTAATTTCGATTTTGTATTCATGCCCTTCAGGAAGAAGGTTGGAGCATTCTTCGAGTGTTGCTGAAACGGCCACTGAATTTAGTGAAAATAGACCCAACGAGATAATGATTTGTCTTAGAGTTACCATGACCAAAGCTCCATATAAATTACAAAAGTAATCATATCAGTAATCTATACTTCAACGTAC
>NZ_JAKJSW010000268.1:0-4990 GCF_050337375.1 Vibrio makurazakiensis
CCCCTGGAATTATCCGATATGTATTACCAGTGTCGGTTATATTATCCATAGTTTTTTCAATTACCTTGATGGTTCAATTCAAACTCGTTGAATCACTTCTGGGGGATACAAACACGTCTTTTTTTGAAGCGAGTGTGGATAGCAGTTATGACATTATCGATACTTCTATTAATGATTCAATCCGGTTCTATTTAAAAGGAATCGCTGAAACGTCGTTAAATCATATTGTTAACTTAGAATCTTCAGCCTCATTGAGTGAGCAAGATAAAGAACGTTTGATTAGAGAATCTCTTTCAACCATTAAAGTTGGAAAAAATGGTTATGCTTATTTGCTCGATAATGACTTCAAATTTATTTATCACCCCTACCTTCAGAATGTTGTTATAGCTGATAGCCCTTACATTTCACGTAAAGTCACTGCTCGCTCTTCTTTTATCGAGTACCTATGGAAGAACCCCGATGACGAAAAAGCCGTTGAGAAAGTTGCGTATCGTTTGATATTGGATGATGGACGTAGGCTAGGGGTTTCCGCGTATAAGGACGATCTTCTTTATCTTATCGATCTTAATCAGTTGAAGTCTAAGTTAGAAAAACACCAGTTTGGGGAATCTGGGTATGTCTATGTTTTAAACGGACAAGGTCGAATATTGCTGCACCCTGACAAGCAAGGTATGAACCTATATGAATTCGGGGACAATAGATTAGAAGAAATCGTTAAAGTGTCTAAAGAGCAGAAGCAAGGGACATTTCACTATGATGGACCTGTCGCTGAGATTGAGAAGGACTATATTTTCCGATATTACGAATACCTAGACTGGATAATCGTTGCTGGGATAGACAAGCGAGAGTTAGGCCACCCAGTAAATGTATTTATGGGCAGCGTGATGATTGCTGTTGTCAGCGTAATTTGTATCATCACTTCGTTAGTGATATTGCTAACAAAGCGCCACAATAAAGCCTTGGAAGTTCAGAATCGTGACTATTTGACGGGGCTGAGGAATCGCCGCAGCTTTATGGAGTTAGCTATACCACTGTCTCAAAAAGCTTATCAAAAGCTCGGAGCCCCTTGTTACTCAATCATTATGATTGATATTGATTTATTCAAGCAGGTGAATGACGAATTTGGACATGACCACGGGGACCTTGTCATTCACTCATTAGCTCGGATATTACTTCGCTATGAATCTGATGACATTATTTCTGGTCGGTATGGTGGAGAAGAGTTTATTGTATTTTTGAATCATATGAGTAAGAGCCAAGCGACGGAATTTGCTGAATCTCTAAGAAGGGAAATTGAGGTGATGGAGGGACTGTGCAAGCCCGTGACGGCGAGCTTAGGCTTGTATTCTTGTTACCGTTCAACTATGGATATATCACAGTCAATTACCTTGGCAGATGCCGCGTTGTATCAGGCAAAGTGCCATGGGCGCAATCAAGTGATAGTGTCTGATCATACGTAAAATCATGTAACCTCAAATATGCACTCATACTCATTTGTTTATTCTGAGTTGAGCTTCTATCCTCTAGACTAATAAACAATAAAGTAGCTAGGGATCTCTATGCCAGTGACAGCAATAGAAAAACAATTAATTCAAAATAGCTTTTCTCAGGTTGCTCCAATTGCCGATAAAGCAGCCGAAATATTTTATGCAAAATTATTTGAATATGATCCGTCGCTGAGACGTTTATTTAAGCAAGATCTGTCAGAGCAAGGTAAAAAGCTAATGATGACCTTAGGAGTCGCAGTAAAAGGATTAGATGATCTGGATTCATTGATCCCTGTACTTCAGGATCTCGCAAGGCGTCATGTAAAGTATGGAGTAACGGCAGACGACTATACGCCAGTTGGAAATGCTCTAATTTATACTTTGAAAACGGGGTTGGGCGACCAGTTTGATGAGCGGACTAAAAGCGCGTGGGTTAAGATCTATCGCGTCATAGCGACAGTGATGAGACAGGCTGCTTATCCAGGGTTTGAAGCAGATACGTACTATAACAATAAAGTTTATGTTCGATAGTTAAGACAAAAAATTGGCTGGAAATGAAATTCCAGCCAATTCTAGCTCGGTGATATTAATGTTTGAGATTAATATTCATTCGCTCTCTACTGAGCAGGATATATCTATTGAGCGGCAGCCGTTTCTTTTTCAAGAATAAGCGCATTATAACGCTCCAAGCCTGCTTCCAAATCCGCGATCAAATCATTTACGTCTTCTAAACCGATATGGACACGAATTAATGTACCTTCAAAGTTTGGGTTCGCAACGGTTCTTAAACTATTAAAACTTTTTGGTTCGTTGGCAAGGATCAAGCTTTCAAATCCACCCCAAGAGTAACCCATGCTGAAGTGCTTCATTCCATCCAATAGCGCAGTGGTCGCACGTGGGTAGCTAGTTTTAAGTACGAAGGAAAATAAGCCATTACCGCCGGTGAAATCACGTTTGAAGAACTCATGCCCAGGGCAAGTTTCTAGTGCTGGGTGACGAACATGATCGACTTCAGGTCTAGTTTGAAGCCACTGAGCGACTTTAAGGCTATTTTCAGCGTGTTGGCGTAAACGTACATCTAGTGTGCGAATACCACGCAGACCTAAGTAAGCATCGTCTGGCGATACACATTGACCCATCAAGTAGCTTTGTTCGCGTAGTTGGTCCCAGTGCTTCTCATTCGCTACAGCTGTGCCTAACATGACATCTGAGTGACCGACTATATATTTCGTCGCTGCTTGAATGGAGATATCAACGCCAAAATCAAATGGAGAGAAATTCACGCCCGCAGCCCAAGTATTATCAAGCATCACAATGATATCGTGTTCATGAGCAATACGAGAAAGTGTTGGGATGTCTTGTACTTCCATCGTTACTGAGCCAGGTGACTCCGTAAACAGTATTTTGGTGTTAGGTTGGATTAGGTCTTTAATGCCCTCACCAATAGTTGGCGCGTAGTAGGTAGTTTCTACGCCCATTTTTTTCATAATGGTGTCGCAAAAGTCACGAGTTGGTTCGTAACAGGTATCAACCATCAAAATATGGTCGCCAGTTTCGATAAACGACAAAATTGCATTTGAAATCGCTGCTGTTCCGCATGGGTACAGCGCACAGCCTGCGCCACCTTCTACGTCAACCATTGCGTCTTGAAACGCAAAGTGAGTATTCGTACCACGACGGCCATAAAATAATGTTTTATTAGCGCGGTTCACAGTAGCTTTATGCTTCTCTTCTACTGTATTGAATACAACGGTAGATGCTCGTTGAACAGGTGGGTTTACAACACCGTTGGTCCATTTTTTATCGCGGCCAGCAGTGATCAATTTGGTAGTTTTACTCTCGGACATTGTGAATTCCTTATCAACTCTAATGTCCTATTTAAAACATGCGGCAGGGGCTAAAAGCAAGTTAGATTAAAGACTTTTAGCCAATTTGAAGTGATTTTTACAGTAAAGGGTTAAAAAGATAAAAAATACGTTCAAAAAACCTCGGATATAACCCACGTTTGTTCCATTCTTTTTGATCAACTTTATGCGATTGTTCAATGTATGAATCGAGTAATTGATGGAGCTTCTGCGTGAAATGAATATCGTCTACCGCGAGCGTGACTTCAAAATTTAGCCACAAGCTACGCATATCAATGTTGACGGTTCCTACTAGGCAAAACTCTTCGTCGATCACAACGGATTTAGTATGAAGTAGCCCGCCACTGAACTCGTAAATCTCTACACCGGCATCTAATAGCTCGCTATAGAAAGAACGAGACGCCCATTTGACCATCAGAGAGTCATTGACGTGAGGAATGATCAGCTCAACCTTAATGCCTCGTTGTGCGGTGGTTTTGAGTGTACCGAGTAAATCAGAGCTTGGTACGAAGTAGGGCGTTGTAATTCGAACCGACTTGTTGGCTTGATTAATCGCGATATTCAGCACTTGTAAGATTAAGTGTTCAGGCATACCTGGGCCAGATGGCACGACTTGAATAGGATGAAGTGACTGTTGAAGATCGGGCTTAGCCTCTGGCAGTGCTGGAAGAATGCGCTCACCAGTTTCCACCTCCCAGTCCCAGCCATGAATCGCAGATAATACATTCACGGTTGGTCCAGTAATACGAACCATGATGTCAATCCATTGGCCAACGCCGCTTCCTTGTTTGAAATAAGAAGGGTCTACCATATTCATTGAACCGGTATAGGCAATAGTTTCATCAATCACGATGATCTTTCTGTGTTGACGAAGATCTAACCTGCGTAAAAATATACGCCATGGGCTCACTTCTAAAGCCTGGACCAATTGAATACCCGCATCTTCCATCATCTTTTTCCAATGACTTCTAAAGAAACGTGGACTTCCTGCGGAGTCGATAAGTAGCTTAACTTCAACTCCGCGCTTTTGCGCTTTGATAAGAGCTGACGCCACTGAGTCAGCAAGGCCGCCGGGATGCCAAATATAAAAGACCATCTTGATGCTAGATTCAGCCCGTTCGATATCTTCAATGATGGACCGTAATATTTGCTCTGGGGACTCTTGTAATGAAAGCGTATTGCCGCTGAGTGCAGGTATTCCCATTCGGTTGTTACACAGTTCATCTATTTTATGGATGGGAGAGCCGATTTGAGTAGGGTGATGGGCGTGGCAGTCATCAAGTTGACGGAACCAATTACCAAAAGGTGTGAACATTTGTTTAGCGCGGTCGGCTCTCTTCTTACCTAAATTGAGCTCGCCAAATAGAAAGTAGCAACCAACACCTACAATAGGCACGATGTAAATGACCATAAGCCACGCAAGCGATACGCTAACGGCACGGCGCTTTAATACAACGCGTAAGGTTACGCCTGCTACTAAGAGCCAATATAAAACCACAGCTGCTATTGTCAGAAAGTGATAAAGCTTTTCCACTCGGAGATTCCCTTTTCGTTTAAGCCTTCAATCATAATGCTATTTGATGAATATAGGAATTGAGCGAGATATTCATTTACAAATTAGAGTGATAGATCTAAAAG
>NZ_JAKJSW010000269.1:0-4945 GCF_050337375.1 Vibrio makurazakiensis
TGATACAAGAGTGCATCTGTTAGGAGAGTGAAATGGAATGCTCAGTGGCATCAACAACCGTAGCGAGTGACGTAATCTTGCATGCTTTCGATTGGTCATATGCCAAGGTAACGAAGCAAGCGAAACAAATTAGCCAACTTGGTTATAAATCGGTTCTTGTTTCTCCCCCTATGAAATCACTTAAGCACTCTTCAGGAACAAAGTGGTGGCAGCGTTATCAGCCGCAAGACTATCGAGTGATTGATAACCAACTAGGTAATACGCAAGACTTTACCTTAATGGTTAATACGCTCCGCCGACATGGTTTGCTGACGTATGTTGATGTCGTATTTAACCATATGGCCAACGAGTCCGATATTCGTGATGATCTGAGTTACCCTAACGCTTTGGATCTAGAATCCTATCAGTCAAACAAAGACTATTTTGAAGCGCAGAAACTATTTGGTGCTCTTAACGAGCCACTTTTTACCGAAAGTGATTTTGTTGAAGCATTTGGTATTAAAAACTGGCGCGACAAATGGCAAGTACAAAACGGGCGCATTACGGGTGGGCCAAAAGATCCAGGTTTGCCTACCTTATTGGACAACGATAACGTAGTGAAACAGCAACAAGCCTATCTGGTCGCATTAAAAGATATAGGTGTTAAAGGCTTTCGTATTGATGCTGCTAAGCACATGACTATTGAGCACCTCAAGAAAGTATGGACCGATGAGATTACCCACGATGTGCACATCTTTGGCGAAATAATTACCGATGGTGGTGCAACGCAAGCCGAGTATGAGTTATTTCTGGAACCGTACTTGAAACACACGCGTTTAGGAGCGTATGACTTTCCTCTATTCAATACGATAGCGAAAGCATTTACGCCGAAAGGTAGCTTTACTTCATTGATTGACCCGTATTGTTTTGGGCAAGCATTATCTAATCGCCGTGCCATCACATTTACTGTTACTCACGACATTCCAAATAACGATGTTTTTATGGATCACATAATGGAAGAAGATTGTGAGAGATTGGCATACGCCTACATCTTGGGAAGAGATGGCGGAGTACCACTGATTTATAGTGATTTAAACACCAGTGGAATTACCGATCGTAGCGGTCAACCACGTTGGCAAGCTCAATGGGAGTCGGATGACTTACGCAGTATGATCATGTTCCATAACTATGTTCATGGTGAAAAAATGAAAATGGTTGAGGCTAATGATGATCTTTTGGTATTTACCCGAGGGCACAAAGGTATCGTGATCATCAATAAGTCCGTACGCAGTAAAAGCGTTTCAATGAATTGGTCATCGAGTGTGAACGATGCATTAACAGGGCGGAAGTTGAAGGCAGAAGACGGGGTGCTAAGAATTAACGTTGAGCCGAATTCAAGCATGATGCTGATGTAAAGCGCAGTTGGATACTACGCTTTACATAAACAAAGCATTCTAGGGCGATGCTTGATTACTGACATGCTTCGTCTGCGCAACATTCGTCTTGCAGAAAGTGAATGACACCTTCCAGACATTCGTATTTAGCAACACAAAATAGAGTGCGACCTTCTCGACGTTGTTCAATTAAATTAGCCGAAGCTAAACTAGAGATATGGTGAGAAAGTGTTGACCCTGGAATGGATAATTGTTCTTGCAGCCCACCGACAGCGATACCTTGATGTCCCGCTTTTACCATACTCTTATAAATAGAAAGTCGAGTAGGGTGACCCAGTTCTTTTAGTGCCTTTGCAACAGTTTCTAGTTCCACAACTTTCCCTTATCTAAATCTTGATAATTCGATGCTAATGGAATTATTTATGATTTTCAATATTTAGTGTAGGGGAAATAAAAAGAGCCTACATTGCGGCTCTTTTAAACTAGTTATAGAGGATTATATGCACCTAGGGAAAGCTGAGGGTTTTCCTTTAATCGCGAAATCGTTCGCCGCCATGACATCACAGTGGTGACGATTTATCGCATCACCATAATCATTGGCAATGCCAGGAAATTGGAAGCGATACATAGGAATTCCAAAACGTCTTTCCCGCTGTTGCCCAATACGATCTTTATCTGTCCAGAAAATCCGATTTTTGAGGGTGTAAGTCATGCTGTGCATGGCATCAAAATGCTTCTGATGGCTTCTCATTTGTTCATACAACTCGAGCAATTTCGCTCCGGAAAAGTTTAGAGTTGAGCCTTGTTTTAACTTGGTTCCCCAGCCAGTCAGTACTTTTTCCATAAAGTCGCGGGTCACTAAGCCTGGGCCTGTGAGTAAGCCGCTACCTTTACTACCACCTGAAGTGTGCGCATTTCCGACCAACGTTGCATGTCTTCCGGGCATCATCGATGTGTAGTACTTAGTATTTCTGTCTAAGCGGGGCATACGCGCTTTGAAGGCTAGGGAGCGTTCATCTTCTGCAAATAGACAAACTAACTGCTTTACGTTCTTTCCAAGCTTTTTGTAATCTTTGAATGAGTTCAATCCGCCAGGGACTGGGTCACAAGCGAAAATATTTACGGGGATATGGCTGAGTTGGTTGTCTTTAAGCATTCGGTTAGCGAGTTCAAAACAACTAACCCCTCCTCGACTCCAACCAACGATATTGACTTGGCTAATAGGGGAATTTCGGCGAGCTAAAGCGATATTCGCATGTCGGGATGAAAGGCCGTGCTTTAAGTCTAGCGCAAGCGTGTTCGTTTCTTTAAGCCAGTCATTGTATTTCTGACTATTGGAGAATGGCCAAATGGATTTACTCGGACGAACATCTTCGAGCATATTCTCTGCCCTTGTCTGATAGTCATTGTTACCGCTTTGAGTGCCACGAAGAATATTCATTACATGGCGCATATTGCTATCAATCCCTTTACCTTGTAAGGATCCACGAATCGTTGAATAGGTATCATCTTGTGCTTGCTTTAGCCACTCAGAACGATTTCCACTTCCGACGCCGTCTACTTGTATGTAGTCAATTAAATCGCGACCTTGAGCATTTTTAGCAAGCGTCGAAATCAATTCACCAGAGGCGTAGTTTTTATGATTATTGTCTTCAGAGTTAGAGCCTGTACCGCAAAAAAATACAGTGAGAATCGTCATCAACGTTCCTATGCTTATTTATCTGTTTGAACATAAGTTAAGCATCTTACAAAGAATAAAGGAAATAATTTGAGCAGTATGGTTAAAGGGGGAGGGGAGCAATAAATGGTAATAGGCAAAGTCGAAGAAAACCTATTACCACTTGAATAAGGTAAATAATGAGACTGCGGGCTAGAAGTCGCGTAAGTCCAATTCATTATTAATAAGAACAACGCATTGAGAGGCGAATAACATGTTTGGGCCAAGGCTTATTTTTTCAGTGCCTAGGCGTTTCAAACTGTTAAAGCTTTTCTTCGGCATTGGGATRTGGTCTGTAAGTAAGAAGCACGGATTGTCAGCAATCTCTGCGTCGCGTATGAAAGTGCCTTTCTTATCCATCATATACAGCTGGTGGTCTTCGGCTAGGTCTTTAACCAATTTCTCAAAACTCATCGTGCGAACCGTAATTCCAGGTTCTACTTGACGGGTTTGTTCTTTAGTCATGCCCTGCGATGCATCAACAGCACGTACTACTGCTGCCAAAAGCGCTGATTCATGGAACCCACCAATATTGGTAATTTCATTTGAATCAAATGTAATGGTTCTAGAAAAGTCTTTGGTACTTTCTAGCACTAAATGAACGATGACATTTTCTCTGTGCGATTGCGCGACAAAAATGGTGTTCATAAGGGTATGTGCGAGGATCTCTGTATGGGCATCTTGCCCTACACCTTCTAAGATAAGTTTGCTCTCTGTTGGAGCAGCGCGAGCGCGTAATACAAATGAACGCATGTAACGACCTACTGATGAATTCTAAAACAACAATCTACATAAAAAGCAGACCAAAACTTGTTGCGGTATGTAACTCCTTTATCAACGTGAAGTCAATTGTTCACCGTAAATAGATCAAAGCCAAATGATCTGGATGAAATTGTTGTAGCGAGCTGCGAGGTGGGTAAGATGCTGCAAGCAACTAAAAGGTGAACTATGAAACTGATCAAAATAGACAAACAAGATTATAGAAAGAAGATTAATACCGTCATTATTGTCTTCGTATTATCTCTCGCTGTGATTGCTGTTGGGTTAGGGGCTTTACTTATCCACTTTTTTGGATCTGACTCGGTTGTATCGGGTGAGCCCACAGGTAACTTCCACCTTAATGTTATTGGGGTTGTGATTGCGGTCGCTATTAATAGCTTTTCATTGAATAAGATGAAAGGGCAGCCTTATTTAAAAGAAGTGGTATATGTGTGGCGATTGAAAAATATCCATAATCGGATCTACCGCAAGTTGAAGGTCATAAAGAAAGAAGCGAGTAGCGGTAATCGAGATGCACTTCAAGTTCTGTACTTCTATTATGTCACTCAAAAGCAAGTGTACGAATTGGATAACAACACATTAACGATAACTAGTGTTGTTAAATCGATTAATGAATTAAAAGACGACGCTGAAAGATGGGGCTTGGAATTAGATGTAGAAGCGTTTAATCAAGATATGATTAAGACTATTGGCTAGTTTTTGAACTAAAAAGTTAGATAAACAGCAGTCTGGTGTGTTTTTAACCACCTAGCTATCTTTTTTGGATTTTTGTAAGAAAAAAGGTTGCCAAGTTTAATCTGTTCTCTATAATGCCGCCTCACTGACACGGCAGACGCCACAAGGCTTCAGCGAAGAATGTCAGTTAGGCTTATAGCAAAAAAGATTTTTTAAAAAGTGTTTGACACAATAAATTATCTCGCTAGAATGGCCGCCTCTTCCAATGTGATGTAAGTCGCAAAGAAGAGTAGCTCTTTAACAATTTAAACCTATCAATCTGTGTGGGCACTCGTTGATGATATCAAAAAAGATTTCCTCGGAAATCGACTTTGGTTTCAATGAACTGAGTGACCAATAC
>NZ_JAKJSW010000270.1:0-4942 GCF_050337375.1 Vibrio makurazakiensis
CCCTTGTTTATACTAAGTATTTTTCTATATTTACGTGGTCAATTTGTTCTAATTTCAAATACTCTTCAGCGTRTCGAATGTGAGTCCCACTTGTCAGAAACAACCTGAACAACTCTATGTCCATATGCTCATCCAGAGCCATTTTGTACATAATATCGACGGCTACACTAATTGGTTTTGCTTTTTTATATGGACGGTCTGAAGCTGTAAGAGCTTCGAAAATGTCCGCAATAACAAGAATTCGTTCAGGTATCGATAGATCTTCCGCAGAAAGCTTACGAGGATAACCAGTACCCTTTAATGTCTCATGGTGAGTTGAAGCGTACCTAGGCACCCTACTCAACTCTTTAGGGAAAGGTAGGTTCTCAAGCATCTTAATCGTACTGATSATATGCTCGTTTATCTTAAATCTATCTTCTGCCGTCAATGTACCTCGCGCCACACAAAGGTTATACACTTCCCCCAAATTGTATTGATGCTCAGGTACGTCCATCTTTATTGCATAAGCAGGGTCAAAATCTGCTGCTCTTTCACGCTTGATAATGTGTTCAGGTTTGTCTGACAGCAGCTGTTCTTCAACCGGATAAATAGACGAACGCTTCTCGTTTGCCATTTCCTCGACAGGTGATAAACCTTTGCTGTCATCAAAGTGACGTAACCATGTGATGGCAGCGATCTCTTTGACTCGTGCAATTTTATCTTCAGCCATAAACTCACCACCAACGTTCGCAGACGCAATGAATTCAAAGTCTTGCGTAAGTTGCAACTGAGCTTGTTTTAATTCAGCTTCAACAGTTTCTTTAGTTGTCTCTCCATCGAGTAGTGATTTCAAGGCTTTGATTTCTGCATCTCGCCATAGAACTTCAAAACGAGTCCGAACCTCATGAATACGGTTGTAGTTTGCTTCTAGCTTCGAGCCTTTATCTACAATATGTTCCGGTGTCGTGATTTTGCCGCAGTCATGTAGCCAGGCTGCAATTCTAAACTCACGCCTTTCTTCATCATTAGCAAAGCTGAAATCTTTAAACGAATCATTGTTGGACTTCTCTGCTGCATCTGCCAACATCATTCCAAGCTCTGGGACACGATTACAGTGACCAGCAGTGTAAGGAGACTTATCATCGATAGCTTGGGCGATAAGCTTAATAAATGCTTCAACAAACTCTTCTTGAGTCTGCTCATGCTGCTTTAGCTCAACAGCCATGCTTTGAATAGCAGTAGAAAGCTCCCAAACCTCTTTAATACGAGTATCAACGAGTTCAACATCATCATACGCACGGTTTTTAATCTTGCTTGTTTCTTCTCTTAACTGTCGAATCGGCCTAACGATAGGTGCACCGAAAACCCAGGCAACAGGTAAAGTTAGACACATAAGCAGTGCCGTGACACCAATGGAAGTAGCGACACGAGCCGTCACCGTGCTGTAGATTTCTTTTTCAGGTATAACGACAGCAAAATACTCGTTATCGTTTTCACCCATGTTAATGGCTCTAACGTAAAGGTGTTGGACTTGACCGTTAATTACTGTTTGAGTCATCGCACCTTCTAACGAGGCAGAACCTGTCATCTCATATAATTCCGAATAAGGAACCATCGACTCTTTCTGTACGGCGCTATGGTTAAACCACTTTTTTTCCAATTCTTTACGCTGTATAGGGGTAATATTTTGGATTGCTTGATTAATAATAGGCATTAACTGCTTATGCTCATCCCGTAATACAATATGAAATTGAGCAGGATAAGACGCTTCCAAGTCCTTCAGCGGTTCACTGATAACTAACCCAGTATGAAAATAGCGCTCAAGAGCAAATGCTAGTACAGGCTCAGAATCCAATACCGCAAAGCACTCCCCTTTCTCTACGGAATCAAAAGCACTCTCTATCGTTGGAAATTCAACTAATGTAATGTTTGGGTATTGCTCTCTCAGCGCTGAAGTAATGGACCAACCAGATAAAATAGCCACTTTCTTGTGGGCTAGCTCTGAATAATTTCGAATGTTCTTACTTTGAACTCTGGTAATTACAGAGAAAGGTAATTCAAAAATAGGATCGCTATAAACACCATCAATGCCGTTATTTTCGTACTTTTGAACGGAGTGCATCATATCAAGTTCATCACTTGAAAATTTCGAGGTTAATGCCTTCCAGGTAAAGCCATTAACGAACTCGAAATCCAACCCAGACATTTTTTCAATAAGACCAAGCAGTTCAATCGAGTAACCCTGTGGTTTCCCAGATACAGAAAAATCCATGGGCCCCCAATCATTTTGATTTGATGCCAATAATGAACCTGCTTCCTGAATCAACTCTTCCTGTCTTTCTGTCAATTGGAGTTTGGATACATTAGCTAAAGCTGGGTCAGCCGTTTTAACCTGATTGGACGCAATAATGTTGCCTGATTTGGAATAAAGATAAGACTCGACTTGGCTATCTTTCGCCAATCCAAGCGCTGAAGCCGACATTTTTGTCGACAAAGAAGAAAGAACAATGTCTATCCCGATAACATGCTGACTACTTTTTGAGTTTTTAGATGCAAATGCTAAAGAGTATGTCTGCCCAGTAATTTGAAGGTGCTGGAATAGATAAGGCTGTGTTTTCTCAACAACGCTTTTGTTTGCTGAAATATACCAAGGGCGCGTTGTCGGGAAGTAGTTACTCTCTTTACTGACACTCGTTCGTAAATTGAAGTCACTATCAAAGTATTCCGTCTGACGTGTTCTTACACCATCGATATTTTGAATTTCGATTACTACCCAGCGATCGTCTTCCGTCGCCAAAATTTTATTTCTTACTATTGGAGACGCATCCAAGTTAATGATTTGGAAAAACTTATCATTAGATGAACCAATGTAAATACTGTAAAAGAGAGGGTTATCTTTAATCGCTTCTGAAAGAATAGATCTTACTTCTTCTTTAGATAGCTGACTGCTAATTGAACTATTTACTGAGGATAACAAGCGAGCGGTATTGACGGCATCAGAGTCCAGCGAACTAACGTAGTCACTTAACTCTTCTGAAGCCATAGTCAACTTTGAAAGCGTATGCTCTGTCGCCATTTTTTTGCTGAAATAATATTGCAAGGATACAGCGACTAACGCTGTAAGTACTGTGGCGAGCAAAAACATTCCCCCGACCGTAAACCGTAGGGAAATCTTCCTATCATTCATTACTTTTCTATCCTTGAAATTACGCACTAACTACGTTGACGTTAAGTATTACGAGTGTACTCATTATGTTAACAGTCCCGCAGATTTTCAACACCTCATTCCATATAAGGTAATGTAATCAGTCTAACTGGTCATACCTTGACCCATTAGCCATGAAACATATTTTATATCGTTCGCAAAAATATAATTTTTATTATCTCTAATTTGCGACTCCATTCTCTTTAAATCACAGACTTCGCTTTCCTCAAGTTAAAGTTTTGCGAGAAACTGGTCTCGTATTTACCCCCTATTCAGCGTAACAGAGCCACTTTATGCTATATGTTAGCTATTAAAGTGCTAACATAAGCGCAACATCTGTATTGGCAATACTTATCTTTTATTTCATATAATTAGCACCAAGATATTGAGTAAATTACAGACACCGTTTTTCTATGGGACATTATATGCCGTCTACAATTTCCGCATCGACAAGCTCGATCATTGCGATTGACCATTATAAAAATGAGCATGTTGTTAATGAACTGTCCTTCGTTGATAGTTTATCGAGCCCCTTTGAAGTTGAATTGCATCTCATTGCTAAAAGCTTCGACTTGAATGATTTTCTTGGCCAAAAGTTAACCGTTAACCGCTTCAGTAATGACTCAGGTAGCTCTACGCTTTCAAAAACCATTAATGGGATTGTTACTCGAATTCAAAACGTCGGTATCGATAGCTCTTTACAGCAATCAACCTATAGTGTCGTTTTAAGACCTTGGTTTTGGTTGTTGACTCATACTCACTCCTTTCGTGTCTATCAAAGCAAAACTACCAAAGAAATCGTATCAGATATCTTTACCCAAGCTGGGTTTAGTGGCTCATTTAAGTTCGGAACAGCCCCTTCTACGAAAAGAGAATATTGTGTTCAATACAATGAAAGTGATTTCGATTTTGTAACCCGCCTATTAGCGGAAGAAGGCATTCATTACTACTTCGAGCATTCCAGTTCAGATCACACAATGATGCTCCAAGATGCTCAAAGCCCTTTCGATAAAGCGGCAAACAGCAAATTCGATATGATCGAAGTCCCATCAGGTAGTAACCCACTGATTTCGAAATGGATGCCTCAAGGTGAGTTCCACAGCGCAAGTGTAGAGCTGACAAGCTATGACTACTCTCAAAGCAAATTAGTTAGTAGTAAAGTGAAGAAGTCTGGGAACAAACTTGCCAACAACTCAAAATTGACCGAACGACATTACCCTACTCTTGGAATTTCCGGCGGTATGGAAGACCTTGCAAGCAATCTTGTTAAGCGTCGAATCGAACAAATCGAACAATCTTTCCAATCATTCGATGTAGAAGCAGAGCATGATGCATTTGAATTGGGCACCTGGTTTTCGCTATCTAGTCATTTAGATAAATCTCAGCTTGGTGACTACTTAGTTCAAAAATTGCATTTCAAATACTTAGCAAATGATCAATGTGTTGCCCGCTTGACGGTTTGTGATTCAGCAATCCCAACTTACCCCACTCCGTTAGGTAAAGCCAAAGTTCTTGGATTACAAAGCGCTACTGTTGCTGGATCGACCGCCGGTGAGATCAATCAAGATGAACAGGGCCGAGTTCGGATTCAATTCCACTGGGATACTGAAGCATCTGGCGACAAAACGAGTTGCTATGTCAGAGTCGCTCAAATGATGGCTGGCAGTGGTTATGGTTCTCAGTTTATTCCGCGAGTTGGACAAGAAGTTTTAGTTAGCTTCATTGACGKAGATCCTGACCAACCCATTATTACAGGCA
>NZ_JAKJSW010000271.1:0-4842 GCF_050337375.1 Vibrio makurazakiensis
TTTAGATCACAAACACAAACCTTTTTTAACAAACCAGCTCGACAAGTTCATCTCCTTTAAAAACATGACTTAATTAGTATAATTCCTTTTAGGTATGCCCTTTTAAGACTATTTAAACCCTACTATTTGTAATAAAATAACGGTATTCCCCCTACTCGAGAATCACTTATGTCTACAATTGGCCGAATTCACTCATTTGAATCTTGTGGTACTGTCGATGGACCTGGCATCCGCTTTATTGTCTTCCTTCAAGGCTGCTTGATGCGTTGTATGTATTGCCATAACCGAGATACTTGGGATGTACATGGTGGTAAAGAAGTCACTGTTGAAGAAATCATTAATGACGCGAAGAGCTACCGCCATTTCATGAAAGCTTCTGGTGGTGGTATCACTTGTTCCGGCGGTGAAGCAATGCTGCAACCTGAGTTCGTACGTGACTTTTTCCGTGCAGCTCAAGCAGAGGGAATACATACCTGCCTAGATACCAATGGCTATATTCGTAAGCACACCGAAGTCATCGATGAAGTTTTAGAAGCAACTGACCTTGTGATGCTTGATTTAAAGCACAWGCGTGACGAGATTCACCATGACTTTATTGGTGTGTCGAACAAGCGAACTCTTGATTTTGCTCGCTACCTACAAAAGGTGGGCAAAACAACTTGGATTCGCTACGTGATCGTTCCAGGTTATACCGACAAACCAGAAGATGCGCACTTGCTGGGTGAGTTCATCAAAGATATGGACAATATCGAGAAAGTTGAGCTGCTTCCTTATCACAAACTTGGTGCTCACAAATGGGAAGCAATGGGCAATGAATACCCATTAGAAGGCGTCAGTCCTCCAAGTAAAGAAACAATGGATGAAATCGTTTCAGTGCTAAGCCAGTATCATTCCAACGTTAAATACTAAACGTAGAGTTACAGCCCACTGGTATTCAAAATACCTGATGGCATAGCAAAAATGCATCAACGCCTCCACCTTGGAGGCGTTTTTATATGTATAGGATCCCTTCAGTAATGAACGAATATTTCATCAAGTAAAAACTCTTTACAACTTTTGTTTATGGATTAAACAAACCTCATTAAATCCGTGTTGAGATCATGTTTCTGACTATGTAGTTACTGGTAATCTTACTTCATCAAACAAATATTAAATTTCGTTTTATTAGTGAGGTTTCCCCATGGAAATGACCAATGCTCAGCGTCTAATTTTATCTAATCAATATCACTTAATGTCTCAAATGGACCCTGAGAACTCTGATAAATACCAACGTCTGCAAACAATTGTAGAACGTGGTTACGAACTTCAAATGAAAGAACTAAATAAAGAGTTTGGCTGCCTTTCTGAAGCAGAGTGTCGTGAAGTTATCGACATCATGGAAATGTACCATGCGATGCAAGAATCAAATAAGATGCTTGCTGACTCTGAACGTAATGATGTAGACCAACGTCGACTTCAATTCTTAGGCTTCGATATTGCCTCAGAAGGTCAAGCAGTCAACTACGTTCGCTTCCTTGTAGATTCAGAAAGTTTGTACCCTCAATTCGATAAAGCAGATCACCACTTCAACAGCCAAATGCCAATGCTTGATAAGTACCGTCGTATGCTAACGACATGGCGCAACTGTCCTCGTCAGTACCACCTGTGTGCGACTGAACTGAGCCAGGTTTTTAATGCATAAATGCTATTGCATAGTGACTTTAATTCTTAATGGCCTTAACGCTTAATCGAAGCGTACGGTCTTCATAAAATAGACGTCATATCACTGCAACATGAAGATATTCATAAGCGCCTAATCAGGCGCTTTTTATTTATGCTTCAGTTTTAATTTGTAGGCATACTGCCAAATAAAAAGGGGTTGATACTAAAGTATCAACCCCTTAAATTTATCTAACATTCGAGCGTCTTAGAAAACGTACGCTGCGCCGATGTTCGCAGTTGTATTCACACCACTTTCAATAATCGGGCTACCTTCAATATCACCTTCTAGATTGGTGTAACGAACACCACCCGTTAGGCGTATATTTGGCGTAAGGTGCATGTAGGCACTCATACCAATAAAGAATTGACCATCCCAATCAGCATCGAATTCACTGATCGTTCCATTGCCTTGTGCGGCAATTCTTTGTGCTTCTTCACTGCTCACACCGTAAAGATGGTTATTCAGCTTTTCGCTATTGTATGAGTAACCAATAGAAGGCGTTATCGCCCAGCCTTTACGACGAATTGGTAAACGCCATGCAGCTTCTGCATAAATGCCGTTGTGCTTAAAGCCCAGGTCAGAGCCAACTGTTGCTTCAAGCATACCCACTAGCGTAATCGCCTGGTAGCTTACACCACCTAAAATTGACGCTTCACGTTCATCTAATAACTGAATGTCAGCATTACCTGAATCAGCTGGTTTTAGAGTTCTTGGGTCATAAACAGCTCGGAAAACAATGTTCTGAGGGCTACCTACAGGAAGCAAACGGTAACCAGCACTAAAACCACGCATGAAGAAATGCTCACCTTCATAACCAACAACCGGAATAACGGCTTTGTTAGAAGGAGTATCAAGGTATACAGCAGGGGAATAAGACGCAGCTACACCAACAGACCATTGCGATATTTTTGCATTTGCACTTGTAGTAACAAGCATTGACGCACCGAAAACGGCTGCCGCTAACCAAGTTTTATTCACTGTAATTACCTATCGATTAAAAATGTATTGTGCATAATTCACGCATTATATGGAACCCCATACCAACAAGCAAGAAACACTCAAAAAAACCCTAAAAATTCATAAAATGAGTGGTAATTAGATTTAGAAGCAGTGATTTTCACTAAGTAAAACACAAAAAAATCAGAGTAAATGTCAAATCCACGTTTCCTATTCGACTCTCAATTTCCCCTTCACCTTCGATAGGCAAAGTTCAAATAAATACATAATTGTTAAGCAAAATTGCCTAAGCAGGTCTAGGCTTAAGTTAAATGGGGCCACCATTATTAGAGTGCTCGTCAGTCTGACTGGTTTACAAGGGGAATGTAATTATGAGTATTTTCGACCACTATCAAGCACGTTATGAAGCAGCCAAAGATGAAGAGCTGTCTTTACAAGACTTTCTTGCGCTGTGTAAGGACGATAAAAGCGCCTACGCAAATGCCGCGGAACGCCTTCTATTAGCCATTGGCGAACCGGAAATAATAGATACCGCGCAAGACCCTAGGTTAAGCCGTCTATTTTCTAACCGAGTCATATCGCGCTACAAAGAGTTTGAAGATTTCTATGGCATGGAAGATGCGATTGAACAGATTGTTTCTTATCTAAAACATGCTGCTCAAGGGCTAGAAGAACGTAAACAAGTTCTCTACCTATTGGGGCCAGTAGGTGGTGGTAAATCCTCACTTGCCGAAAAACTCAAAGCGTTGATGCAGAAAAAACCTATTTATGTTCTCTCCGCTAATGGCGAGCGCAGTCCAGTGAATGACCATCCTTTCTGCTTGTTTGATGTTGTTGAAGACGGTGACTTACTAAAACAAGAATATGGCATTGAAAAACGTTACGTGCGTTCAATCATGTCGCCTTGGGCGTCAAAACGTTTACATGAATTTGGTGGAGACATTTCAAAGTTCAAAGTAGTCAAACTTCACCCATCGATTCTTGACCAAGTTGCAATTGCTAAGAYTGAGCCAGGTGATGAAAACAACCAAGACATTTCATCTCTAGTCGGTAAAGTAGATATTCGTCAATTAGAGCACTTCTCTCAAGATGATCCTGATGCCTACAGCTACTCTGGTTCACTGTGTAAAGCAAACCAAGGCTTGATGGAATTCGTCGAGATGTTCAAAGCACCAATTAAAGTGCTTCATCCTCTTTTGACCGCAACTCAAGAAGGTAACTTTAACGGTACTGAAGGGCTTTCAGCTCTACCTTTCGATGGCATGATCTTAGCGCACTCAAATGAGTCAGAATGGCAAACGTTCCGTAACAACAAAAATAATGAAGCTTTCCTCGATCGTGTTTACATAGTGAAAGTACCTTATTGTTTACGTGTTTCTGAAGAAGTGAAGATCTACCAGAAGCTGCTTGACCACAGTGAGCTATCACAAGCACCTTGCTCGCCAAGCACACTAGAGATGCTTTCCCAATTCAGCATACTTTCTCGCCTAAAAGAGCCAGAGAATTCTTCTCTATTCTCTAAAATGCGTGTCTATGATGGTGAAACACTCAAAGATACCGATCCAAAAGCGAAAAGTTATCAGGAATATCGTGATTACGCTGGTGTCGACGAAGGTATGTCGGGTTTGTCTACGCGTTTTGCCTTTAAGATCCTTTCACGTGTATTTAACTTCGACCAAACCGAAGTCGCAGCTAACCCTGTGCATCTGTTCTACGTCGTTGAACAACAAATCGAACGTGAACAATTCCCACAAGAACAGTCAGAACGCTACCTAGAATTCCTCAAAGGTTACCTAGTACCTCGTTACGTTGAATTTATCGGGAAAGAAATTCAAACCGCTTACTTAGAGTCTTACTCTGAATACGGACAGAATATATTCGACCGTTACGTTACGTATGCAGACTTCTGGATCCAGGACCAAGAGTACCGTGATCCTGAAACTGGTCAGTTATTCGATCGCGCTTCCCTCAATGGCGAGTTAGAGAAAATTGAGAAGACGGCGGGCATCAGTAACCCTAAAGATTTCCGTAATGAAATCGTCAATTTTGTCTTACGTGCAAAAGCGAACAACAACGGGCAAAACCCAGTTTGGACAAGCTACGAGAAACTTCGCACCGTTATCGAGAAGAAAATGTTCTCGAACACCGAAGAGCTACTTCCTGTTATTTCTTTTAATGCTAAA
>NZ_JAKJSW010000043.1:0-28825 GCF_050337375.1 Vibrio makurazakiensis
ATTTAGACATTAGTCAAAGCGAACAATGACAACCTCTTTTTATATGCTAACTTTTAAAAAGGTCAGTAACTTTAGAGGGAAGGTATATATGATAGCTACCAAAGCGCGCTCAGCTTGGAATCATGTTGAAGCCTTTGGTCTTAAATTCATCGCACCGTCTTTATTAGCACTTAGAGAAGGGATGATATGGTTGCTCCCTTGTCTGATGTTCTCTTCGTTTGCTTTGTTTTTCGCGAGTATAGGAGAGTTTTTCTATGGGCGAAGAACGGAGTCGGTAAGCGCGCTTTACGCAATTCATGATGTGATTGCTGCGTTTTTCCCGTATTTAATGACTGCTGCACTCTCATATGTATTAGCTATGCAGTGGAAGTTGCCTCGGCCGCCTGTTGCTCTGCTTTCTGTTCTTTACTTAGTGGTTATTGGTGAGATTCTGCCAAGTCAGGAAGCTTTCCAAACCTTCAATATCATCATCGCAATAATTACGCCTTTGTATGCGACGTCTATTCTCGCGAGCTTGCTTAAATTCAACAGCCTTAGATTGACGAATTCTAATAGCGGCGGAAAAATTGTTAAAGAGTCACTTAATCTAGTTTTACCTGCTTTGATTACTGGCATCGTAGTCATAGTCGTAAACACGTCCATTTTTACCATCATAGTAAGTAATCACTTACTTACTGGTGTTTCCCTTGATTATGCAAATGAACCATATTCGTTTGGAATTGTGTTTGCTGCCCTCAACTCAACACTTTGGTTTATTGGGGTACACGGCTACTACGCTTTATTACCTTTAGTTGAACATTTGCAAGAAGCGACAAATTTAAACTATTCGACTTTTCTTGCGGGAGGGATTGGCCCTTATCCAATGAACATTTCTTTTATGGGGTCTTTTGTATTTATTGGAGGTAGCGGTGCAACCTTGTCTTTAGTGTTGGCACTATTGATATTTTCGGAGCAAAAAGCCTTACGTGTGATAGCAATCGCCAGTATTCCGATAGGCTTAATCAATGTGAATGAAATCCTGCTTTTCGGGCTGCCTATCATTTTTAACCCTCGCTTATTTCTTCCATTCTTATTGGTTCCTATCGTCAATGTTTGTTCTTCTATGTTTGCAATCCAAATGGGATGGGTGACATCACCAAGTGTTTCGGTGCCTTTCAACAGCCCTGTGCTCATTAATGCATGGATATCAACAGAAGGAGATATCAATGCGCTGTTTCTGCAATTAACGAATTTGTTTGTCGGGGCATTAATTTATCTTCCTGCGGTTCGAGGATTGAATCAGGTATATGGCAACCGAAAAATCTATTTTCCATTTCTAGACACAACGTATACAAGACGCCAGGAAGAAGCGGAAATGCTAAGTGACGATCCGATCACCGTTGCTCAACATGAAGAAAAACGAGCGAAAAAAATGGAAGAACATTTAGATGTGATCAGTCGACAAGAGTTTTGTATGGAGTACCAACCGCAAATTTCGACGCTGACTGGAGGTGTGATCGGCTGCGAAGCGCTGATAAGAGCAACAAACAACGATGGGACGTTGATTTATCCCGGTGCATTTTTACCTTGGTTTGAGCAAGCTGGGCTAATGAAAGATGTTGATATCTGGGTGTTTAAACAAGTGGCAAAAGATATTCTTACTTGGAACGATAGAAAAGCCTTTGTTCCGGTGAGTATTAACATTTCTCCAGATACCTTAGTCAGTGAATCGGCTATGGATCAAATCGTTAAAGCGGTTACACCAGTCGCGAGTCAGATACATATAGAAATAACGGAAGAGACACTGTTAGTTGATGAGCTGCAATTGATTAGATCGTTCAATCGATTACATCAATTAGGTGTGAAAGTTTACATTGATGACTTTGGCACGGGCTTTTCTTCATTAAGCTATTTGAATCGTTTCGAGATTGATGCAATTAAAGTGGACCGTTCGTTCGTCCTTGCTTTGGATTCAGACAAGGGTAAAAAAGTATTTTCGAGCATTTTAACGATTGCAACTCGGCTAGACATCAACGTAGTAGTCGAAGGAGTAGAAACGGCTGAACAGTTACAGCATATTCCGAAAAATCATGACATTTCCGTACAAGGCTGGCATTTTAGTCGCTCTCTACCGCTAGAGCAGTTTGTTGATTATTGCCATTTACATAACCAAACATCGTCAGCAGGTTAATGGGAGGTTGTGTTTTTCTACGTGCTGAATACTGTCGTTTCTTTATTAAAACAAACCAAGTTGAGGCGCAGAAATTCGCTCAAAGTCTAGACCGATAAATGGAAGGATTGCGTCAGCGACAGGCTTTAATTGTTTGTCGATGTAGTGCTGATAGTCGATAGCGCTTTGTTGATACTCTTTGGGTTCTGGCCCATTTAAAGTAATGACGTATTCAATTCTGCCTTTGTTTTGATATTGTAATGGTCGACCTAATTTCGCGTTAAATTCGTCAGCAAGGCGCGCTGCACGCACTTGCGGCGGAACGTTTTTCTGGTATTCGTGAAGTTTTCTACGTAAACGCTTTTGATAGGTCAACATGTGGTCATGTTTACCCATGGCGGTGTCTTCAACAAAAGCACGAACGTAGGCACTCGGCTCTTCACCGTGGAAAACCATCTTATACAGAGTTTGCTGAAACTCTTGAGCCAATGGCGTCCAGTCTGTTCGCGCACTTTCTAACCCTTTGTAGATAATTTTTTCATCGTCCCCAGATCCGATCAGTCCTGCATAACGCTTCTTCGATCCTGTTTCAGAACCTCTGATGGTTGGCATCAAGAACTTCCGGTAGTGAGTTTCGTACTCTAGCTCAAGGATAGAAGTCAGGTTGTAATCAGTACGAAGGTGATCAGTCCACCATTGGTTGATGTAGTCCACCAACGTGTTGCCTATCTTGTCGGCTTCAGATTGCGAGTAGCTTCCGTTGAGTGAAACGAATGTTGAATCCGTATCACCGTAGATCACTTGATAGCCTTTATCTTCAATTAAGATCTTGGTTTTCTTCATGATCTCATGCCCACGCATTGTGATCGAAGATGCGAGTCGAGTATCGAAAAAACGACAGCCAGAAGATCCAAGCACACCATAAAAGGAGTTCATGATGATCTTAATTGCTTGTGAAAAGGCTTTTTCGTTATTGCGTTTAGCGACGTCTCGCGCTGCCCATAAATCTTCGATCATTTGTGGCAGGAAGTGGCGTTCACGGTGAAATTGCCCGCCGCGAAAGCCAGGAACAGCTTGGTCTAGGTCTGTACCTATATCTTGCTTCAGTCCCTCAATTAGCCCCATTGGATCAATTAGGAATGAACGAATAATCGAAGGGTATAGGCTCTTGAAATCGAGCACGAGAACCGAGTTATACAGATCCGGAATTGAATCCATCACGTAACCACCGGGGCTTGCGATCCAGTTTTCTGGTGCCAAGTTTGGCGCAACGTAGCCAGCGCGGTGAATTTGTGGCAAATACAAGTTCGTAAACGCGGCGACAGAGCCGCCTACACGATCAAGTTCAACGCCAGTTAGTCTTGAGCGTTCAATGGCAAAGTCGAGTAGGTGAGTATGTTCGAATATCCGATTAACCAAGGCACAGTCTTGCAGATTGTACTTGGCGAGCGCTGGCTTATCGTATTTGAACATGCGATTGATTTCGTCCATTCGGTCATGGACATTGTGTATGTCTTTGCCTTCACCGAGCATTTCCCTTGAGACGGATTCTAATGACCAAGAGCGAAAGTGGAAAGTTGCCGTTTTTAAAGTATCAATGCCATCCAGTACAACTCGTCCTGGAATGGTAATGAATCCTTGCTGACTTTGAGAGGACGTTCGAAAGAAGCTTGGTTGGTTGTTGCGGCCAATTTTTAGCTTTAGGTTGTGCCATTCAGCGCGCTTGTGCAGCAATTTAAAATCGAAATCTATTACATTCCATCCGATGATGATATCTGGATCAAAACGAGCAAACCACTCGATCATTGCAACCAGTAGAGCTTGCTCATCTTTGACCCACTGGACAGGCGTATCACAATCTTGCTTGTCACCAATCATAATGACTCGACTGTCCATTGGGCTATCGAACCCGATAGAATAAAGAATACCTTTTTCAGAACACTCGATATCAATAGAAACAACAGATAAATTTGGAAGATAATTGCCTGAGCGACACTTCACTTGCTGAAAATGAGTGAAGTCTGATTTTCGGGTAGCGGAGCCAGAAAACTCAACACTGCCTTTAATAAAGCGTTCCATTAAGTATCTGTCTGCAAGCTTAATGTCACTTTCGTAGGTAACAATATCTTCTGCATGCAGTATTTGAGAAAAGCTCATCGCTGCGCGGTTAAGCTGAAAGTAACATGCAGATAGTGGAATGWGGTCAAACGTAGAGATGGATAGAGGCTTAATTTGACACTGAATGTTTTCTTTTGCCGCTAGCTCTAACACTTGGTTTGTGCTGCTTTGTTCAATAAAGAAAACCGGCTTTTCCTTTGGGATGGTCAGTAACACTGGGCCATTTGGTGTACTTAACCAAAGCTCAATTTGTGTGCTGCCCGAATAGTCACGGGCTTGCCTTGTAAGAACAAAGCCTTGCTGGATTTCCAAATTAACGACCAAACCAAGAGAAGAAGCCAAATAGTAACAAATCGACTTTTGAAAGGCAGGGGTATTTATTACTTTACATAAAAATGACTCGCTAATGGCTGTTTTTGACTATCATTTAACCAAGCAACTACTACTTTGGGTTAGATTAATTGCATATAATTGCAAAACCTTGATGAGTATGCGATTTTACATTTATGTGTTGAAATGCAATGACTTAATTGGTGGTGAAATTCGTTATAGAGTCATCACGTAAATAAGTTCTTGCTAAACTTTGCGTTTGAGCACATATTCAGAGTGAGCTTTTTTTTAAAAGTGCGTTAAAATAGGCAGCTATACTGCAGACCTCTTTTTAGTGGTTGCAGAACAATTTAATAGTGTGGAGATACAAGTTTGATAAATGTTTTCCTTGTAGATGATCACGAGCTGGTTCGCACAGGGATACGACGTATTATTGAAGACGTCCGTGGGATGAACGTAGCAGGGGAAGCTGAAAGCGGTGAAGATGCAGCGAAATGGTGTCGGAGTAATAATACTGACGTTATTTTAATGGATATGAATATGCCGGGTATCGGTGGCCTTGAAGCAACCAAAAAGATCCTGCGATTTAATCCTGATGTGAAAATTATCGTTTTAACTGTTCATACGGAAAATCCGTTTCCAACGAAAGTGATGCAAGCTGGTGCAGCCGGTTATTTAACCAAAGGTGCTGGGCCAGATGAAATGGTGAATGCAATACGAGTGGTCCACAGTGGCCAGCGTTATATTTCGCCTGAAATAGCGCAGCAGATGGCTCTAAGCCAATTTTCTCCTGCCTCTGAAAATCCGTTTGCTGATTTATCTGAGCGTGAATTACAAATCATGATGATGATAACTAAAGGTCAGAAAGTAACGGACATTTCAGAACAGCTAAATCTAAGCCCAAAAACAGTTAACAGCTACCGCTACCGACTGTTCAGTAAACTAGACATCAGTGGTGATGTAGAGCTTACGCACTTGGCGATTAGACATGGAATGCTAGATACTGAGACCTTGTAGTGACACCCGCTTTTGACTCAGTTGCTTTCCTTAGCACAGTAACCAATCAGCCTGGCGTTTATCGTATGTATAACGCCGAGGCTGTTGTTATTTATGTCGGAAAAGCCAAAGACCTCAAGAAACGCCTCTCCAGTTACTTCCGTAAAAAAGTCGACAGTGAAAAGACACGCGCGCTTGTTAGCCATATCGACAAGATCGATGTCACTATCACTCATACAGAAACGGAAGCCTTAATCTTAGAGCACAACTATATTAAGCAATATTTGCCTAAATATAATGTTCTGCTGCGCGATGATAAATCTTACCCTTATATCTTTATTAGCGGTCATAAACACCCAAGATTGTCGATGCATCGTGGTACAAAAAGACGCAAAGGCGAGTACTTTGGGCCATACCCAGATTCAGGAGCAGTACGAGAAACACTGCATCTTATTCAAAAGATATTTCCTGTACGACAATGTGAAGACACTGTTTACGCTAATCGAACTCGACCATGCTTGATGTATCAAATTGGTCGATGCGCTGCGCCGTGTGTTTCTTCGATCATATCTGATGAGGATTACACGGAATTAGTTAACTACGTAAAGTTGTTTCTGCAGGGCAAAGATAAGGTTGTACTAGAGACCTTGATCGGAAAAATGGATGAAGCAAGTCGTCAACTCAAGTTTGAAGATGCGGCGAGGTTTCGCGATCAAATCCAAGCAATTCGAAGGGTTCAAGAGCAGCAGTTTGTATCTKAAGACACAATGGAAGATATGGATGTGCTCGGTTTTGCGCAAGAAAACGGCGTAGCCTGTATTCATATTTTGATGATTCGCCAAGGTAAAGTGTTAGGCAGCCGTAGTCATTTCCCTAAGATTCCTTCAAATACCGTCCGCGAAGAAGTGTTTGCGAGCTTTTTGAGTCAGTATTATCTGGCGCACAATGAAGCGCGTAGTATTCCGACGAGGTTGATTTTAAATGAAGGGTTAATGGACGACTTTACTCCTATGCAACAAGCATTAAGTGAAGTGGCTGGTCGAAAGATTCATTTCCATGTTAATCCAACAGGTACTCGCAGCCGTTACCTCAAGCTTTCTAATACCAATGCCTTGACGGCAATTACGACCAAGATTAATCATAAAATGACGATTAATCAGCGTTTTAAAGAGCTTCAAGAAGTACTTGCGATAGACTCAATCTCACGTATGGAATGTTTTGATATCAGTCATACCATGGGTGAGAGTACCATCGCATCTTGTGTTGTATTCAACCAAGAAGGCCCAGTTAAGCCTGAGTATCGCCGTTACAATATTACTGGCATTACTGGCGGGGATGATTACGCGGCGATGGGGCAGGCATTAGAACGCAGATACTCCAAGCAACTCGATGTAGAAAAAATCCCTGACATTATCTTTATTGATGGTGGTAAAGGACAACTGAATCGAGCGCATGAAATCATAGCGAAGTTTTGGGATGATTGGCCGAAACGCCCACGTATGATTGGTATTGCTAAAGGTGTTACTCGTAAGCCTGGGCTCGAAACACTTATCACACTAGACGGTGAAGAGTTTAATTTGCCAAGTGATGCACCAGCATTGCACTTGATCCAACATATTCGTGACGAAAGCCATAATCACGCAATTGCGGGTCACCGAGCAAAGCGAGGGAAAACTCGTCGTACAAGTGCACTTGAGGGGATTGAAGGTGTTGGTCCTAAGCGTCGCCAATCTTTGCTCAAATATATGGGTGGTTTACAGGAACTCAAACGTGCAAGTGTTGAAGAAATAGCCAAAGTACCCGGTATTAGCCATTCTTTGGCAGAAAACATTTATCAAGCATTGAAACAATAGTAAAAATCCCGCACCATAAACGCGCAATCTAAATAGAGCCCAATACTATGCGTTTGAATATACCCAACATTTTGTCGTTATTGAGATTATTTCTCATTCCTGTTTTTGTCGTTGTATTTTATCTACCTTATGAATGGTCGCCATTTGCAGCTGCAATGGTTTTCTGGGTTGCTGGATTTACCGACTGGCTAGATGGAATGTTGGCTCGTAAGTTAGGACAAACTTCGCGTTTTGGTGCTTTTATTGATCCCGTGGCTGATAAAGTGTTAGTTGCCACTGCTTTGATTCTTGTTACTGAGCACTACGCTTCTATTTGGGTCACTATTCCAGCTGTGACTATGATTGCACGAGAAATTATTATTTCTGCTTTGCGTGAGTGGATGGCAGAGATTGGTAAACGAGCAAGTGTGGCAGTATCTTGGGTTGGTAAAGTCAAAACAGTATCGCAAATGTTCGCTCTTTGGGTTCTGATTTGGCGTTATGATGACTGGATGGTTTGGGTTGGGTTTGCAGCTTTGTATATCGCCACTATCCTTACTTACTGGTCAATGGCTCAATACCTAATGGCTGCAAAAGATGATTTGCTAGACGAGCAACATCATTAATCGTCAGCTAAAGCTCTAAAAGAATTTAATATAAAAACGGTCACTAATTTAGTGGCCGTTTTTATTTTTTATAGCCAGTAAACTTACTGGAGGCTCTTGATATAGCGATGGCTGGTTGGAGCTTTAGCCGTTCGCTTGTTACGTTGAAGCTGCTATATCGTTGCGCGTTGCAAATGGTCTACTAATGTTTTGATAAAACGAGCGGCTTCCCCTCCAGTACAAGCTCTATGGTCAAACGTCATAGATAGCGGCATTGCTTTAACTTCGACTGGCTGCCCATTGATCATTACGACTTTTTTGATGATACGGCCTGCACCCAAAATCGCAACTTGCGGTGGGGAAACGACAGGCGTCGCGTAGATGCCTGCAATGGCGCCAAAGTTTGAAAGTGTAATGGTAGCGTGTTGTAACTGCTCTCGGCCGATTTTACGTTCTCTAATTCCTTGCACCGTAGTATCTAACCATTGGCGGATGCCTTTCGCGTTGTAGTCATCGGCGTGGCGTAGCACAGGTACATAAAGCCCATGAGCGCTGTCTACGGCGATACCAACGTTTACGGTGCTGTGAACGCACCTCGTCATGGTTTCAGCATCGAACCAAGCATTAAGCGCAGGCTCCTGCTGGCAAGCATGCACAACGGCAAGCACTAGACGTATTGAAATATCCTCATTCGGTAGCCATTCGGATAACAAGGCTTCTTCTGTAATGGTTACAGCCGCGACGTTGTGGTGTGACTCTGCCATGGTATTGACCATGGTTCGTCGTGCGCCTTTTAAAACTTCCGTGCCTGGTAACTGGTTGTCGCATTCGGTGTAAATATCAGTATCAATGATGACGCCGTTAGGGCCAGTCCCAGTAACACTTTCTAGGTTAACGCCCAGTTTTTGAGCTAGGAGCCTTGCTGAAGGCATTGCAGTTATACGATCTTCTGAAGACGGTGAGTGGTTAGACTCATTACCAACCCAAAAGTTATCGACATCGACGTGGTGGCTTTGGTGTGAAACATTTCCCACCACCGTTGCTGCATCTTCTTTTTTTGTTTCCTGAAGAGCGGCTGAAGATTCGGATGTTGCTGAAACGGTTGCACCCACTTCTTCGATTTCAAGAAGAAGGCTACCAATATTGATGACATCTCCTTCGTTTCCGTAGCGATTGATGATTTTTCCACTATACGGGGCAGGGACTTCAACAATGGCTTTGGCCGTTTCAATCGTTACAACAATTTGGTCAAGTTTGACGGTATCACCTGGTTCAATATGCCATTGCACTATTTCAGATTCGGCTAGCCCTTCACCTAGGTCGGGTAACATAAATGACTTCATTTCCAGCCCTCCACAAGTTCACGCGCGGCGAGCACGATATCGTCTTCCTGAATCATGAAAAAATCTTCGTTTCGGTAATAGGGCATAATGGTATCCATACCTGTGACTCGTTTAGGTGGGGCTTTTAATAAGCACATAGCCTGCTCTGCCGTTCTAGATATAATCTCAGCACCTACACCACAGGTTCTACTTGCTTCATGTACCACGAGTAATCGTCCAGTTTTTTCTAGTGATTGGAATATTGTGTTCATATCGAGTGGCTTGATGCTGGCTAGGTCAATGACTTCGACTTCAACTCCTTGCTGGGACAGCGTATCAGCCGCTTGAAGTGACTCGACAACACAAGCTCCCCATGTAACTAGGGTTAAGTCGCGACCTTTACGTAACGTAAAGCAAGTATCGAGCGGTAAGGCTTGCCCGTTGTCTTCGACATTAGATTTGACGGTGCGATAGATGCGTTTTGGTTCAAAAAACATGACAGGATCATTGCTGCGAATGGACGCGAGTAATAGGCCATAGGCTCGCTGAGGCGAGGAGGGTATTACCACTTTGAATCCGGGAATGTGGGCAAACAACGCCTCAACGCTTTCGGAGTGATGCTCGGGAGCATGGATACCTCCACCGAAAGGCGCTCTGAAAACTGCAGGACAGGTTAAACGTCCCCGAGTTCGATTCCGTATTCGAGCTGCATGACACATTAAATGCTCCATCGCCGGGAAGACAAAACCTTGAAACTGAAACTCAGCAACGGGGCGTAGACCTTGAGAGGCCATCCCAACTGAAACTCCAGCGATTAACGCTTCAGCAAGAGGTGAATCAATGACTCGTTTTAGCCCAAACTTTTCTTTTAGCCCAACGGTTGCTCGAAATACACCTCCATTGTCTCCTACGTCTTCCCCAAGAACGACAACATTCGAGTCAGCTTGCATTTCATGATGCAGCGCGAGGTTTACGGCTTCTAGCAAGGTGATATCAGCCATGCTTACCCCCTTGCATACGCATTGCTTTGTTAATGAGTTCGTCGCGTTGTTGGTTTATTTCTTGTGGCGCAACTTCATAGAGGTAATCGAAGGCCGTTTCAGGTGGCTGTAGAGGTAAGTTTAAGTAGTGTTCGACGGCTTTCTCGATGTTTACTCTACAGTGTTCTTGTAATTCCTCTTCTTCTTGTTCAGACCATAAATCATGACTGGCCAAGTAGGTTTTTAACCGAGCGATTGGCTCAAATTTCCAGGCATTGTTCAGTTCATCTTGACTACGATAGCGTGTGGCATCATCAGCGGTAGTATGATCGCCAAGCCGGTAGCTAATGGCTTCAATGAGCGTCGGACCTTTTCCTTTACGTGCGTTATCTAGCGAAGACAATATGCAGTCATACATAGCTACTATGTCATTGCCATCGACGGTAATTCCGTCTATGCCCGCTCCTTTGGATTTTTCAGAAAGGAACTCTGCCGCGCATTGAAGTGCACGTGGTACTGAGATCGCCCATTGGTTGTTATTCACAACGAACACGAGGGGAATATTCCATGTTCCTGCGCAGTTTATGGACTCTAGGAAGTCACCTTTAGAGGTTGCTCCATCGCCACAAACAACAAGTGCTGCTTTATGGTTACCTTCGATTTTAAGTGCAGAAGCGACCCCTACAGCATGAGTACATTGGGTAGCAATTGGTACACAGAAAGGAAGATCGAGACAGCGAGATTGAGTTGAACTATCGAACGATGGATCATTTGACGGGCAGAAATCACTGCCTCTTTCATCACCTCCCCAGTATTGGAGGTTTTTCTCCATTGGAATGCCTCTTGCCCACATAGCTGGCATGTCTCGGTAGTAGGGGATGAAAACGTCATCGTTTCGAAGCGCTCGACCAATCGCGATGCCAATTGCTTCAGAACCCAAATGAGAAGGGTAAGTACCAAGTTTGCCTGTCCGCTGTAGGGCAACAGCTTTGTTGTCGTAGGTTCGGGTCAATACCATGTCTCGGTAGAACCCTTTTAGGATGTCAGGTTGAGCCCAAGTGGGCATTTCATTGACTAGATTGCCATGATGGTCAATAAACCGATGCATGGGTAATTCTTGAACGTCCATCTCAAGCTCCTTCTGATTCAGTGCTCTACAGTGCGAGCAAGGTTCAGCGGGTCACATGGCTGTGCGATGAGCTGTATCTAAAAACTAGCCATTTATTATCATTAGTCAGAACCTACATACTTGAAGCATTGTTCTGAAAATACATCGAGTGATATTGAATGTTACTAGCAACTTCACTTTATTTAGCGATGAATATTGATACAACCAGATACATTAAGTGTAACTAAAGAGTTCAATTTCGCCTCTTTAAATGGTGTCTCATACTATATTCGTATCTATCAAGGTTCCAAAAACAGAAGAAAATATCGGTTTTTGAAATGACGAATGTTATAAATTGAAGATATTCACTACCAGTAAACTCAAATTCGCAAGATTATTATGCTGATAATCTTCTTTGATTTTGTATAAAACATTACCGGCATACTGTGATCGGGAGGAAGTTTTGGAAAGGAGAGAGTGCTGTGAATCCATTGGTTAAGCAAAAAATTGCGTCCTATCCTGATGATGTACAAACACGACTGTCAGAGCTAAGAAGTCTGATTCTAGATTTGGCTGAAAGTGTGGGTGCATCTCCTGTAGAAGAAACTTTAAAGTGGGGCGAGCCTAGCTACATAGTGAAAAGTGGCAGTACTATTCGAATTGACTGGAAACTTAAGTCTCCATCAAATTACTTTATCTATTTCAATTGTAAAACACGTCTTGTTGATACTTTTCGTGAGCTTCACTCTGATAGGCTGGACTTTCAAGGTAATCGAGCAATAGTGTTGAGCCTTGGTAAACCGTTGCCTGTTGATGAAATTACTCAATGTTTGTTAATGGCTCTTACATACCAAAAAATCAAACACCTCCCTTTATTGGGTGCGTAGCCAATGTATATAGTTAAGCTGAGAAAACCCGCGTGAGATCTGTATTGTACTTTGAGGGGCTGTGTAAGCAGGAATGCTGCAAAACTCCGATAATAGGTTAGTATTTTATAAGGATATTTAAGGGATTAGATCATGACAGATACGTTTACTGAAGCTGAACAAGAAACCATTCGAGTGGTGGACGCTCAACTCGCGGCTTATAATGCGCGCGATATTGATGCTTTTATCGCGTGTTATCACGACGATATTGAGATTAGTTTATTCTCTGTGGGTATTCAGATCCGAGGTAAGCAAGCTTTGAAAGAGCGCTATGAACAAAAATTCGAAGGGTTAAAATAYCTTCATGCTTCAGCGTTGAAGCGTATTGTTCAAGGTCGGTATCTGGTGGACCATGAACTTGCTGAGTCGGCAAGTCAAAGCCCTGACAAGATAGATAACAGTGTTCGAGTTATCGCAGCTTATGAAGTACAAAATGGTAAGATCGTTAGAGTGAGTTTTATGGGGTAGGCTGATATTCGCTTATCACTTCTATCTTTATGTTGATAATAAAGCCGTGTTCAATTATATGAACTCGGCTTTTTCATTGTATAAGCGTTAAGTCTATCAACTTAGCAACAAGTTTAAGGATGTTGCCGGCTAGTCGATAATTATCGAGCCTGTTGGCTTGCCGCTTCTAGTTGCTTAAGTTTACCTTGAAGCATGTATGCGTTTTGGTTGAAGTTACCAGGGTTTAACACTTGGCTTTGTTGCATTGGGTAGCCCGGTAGAGTATCCATAAACTCTTGTACTTTTCCACCAACTGGTACGAATAGCCACATGTTGTCTGCCATCCAGCGTAGGTACATGCCAGATTCGTGAGGTGCTTTCTCGAATGGGTCTGCACGTAGGTGAACAACTTGAGGCCAGTTTGGCTGGAAACGTACTGCATCAACAATGTTACCGTCCATTACCGCGAATGAGATTTTGAAGTCATTCCAACGTACTGCGTTTAGCTCAGCGTTTGCAGAGAAGTAAAGCATGCTGTCACGAGGTCCTTTTTCTTCTTTACCCTGGAAGTAAGGTAAGAAGTTGTAACCATCAAGGTGAACACGCCAGTCTTTACCGTTGTAACGAGCACCTTTATCAGACGCTAGCTTCTCAACCACTTTATCGTCACCAGCCGCAGCTAATAGAGTTGGAATCCAGTCTTGGTGGCCCATGATATCGTTGATTTTAGTTCCCGGTTTAATCGTACCCGGCCAGCGAACTAGCTGAGGAACACGCATACCACCTTCATAAGTTGTACCTTTCTCACCGTGGAAGTAAGTTGCACCACCATCAGGCCATGAAACCGTTTCAGCACCGTTATCTGTTGAGTAGATTACGATTGTGTTGTCTGCGATTTTAAGTTCATCAAGCTTGTCTAGTAGCACACCAACTTGGTCATCGTGCTCTAACATGCCGTCAGCATAGATACTGATACCAGATTTACCTTGGTACTTTTCTTGAAGACGCGTCCACACGTGCATACGAGTGGTGTTGTGCCAGATGAAGAAAGGCTTGTCAGCTTTAACCGCTTTTTCCATGAAGGCCAGAGATTCTTCTAGGAACTCTTCATCCGCGTGCTCCATACGCTTACGCGTCATAGGGCCAGTATCTTCAATCTTGCCATCGGCAGTCGATTTGATTACACCACGAGGGCCAAAGTTCTTACGGAATTCAGGATCTTTAGGGTAGTAGTATGTTTCTGGCTCTTCTTCTGCGTTCAAGTGGTATAGGTTACCGAAGAACTGGTCAAAACCGTGGTTCGTTGGAAGGTGTTTGTCTTGGTCACCCATGTGGTTCTTACCGAACTGAGCTGTCATATAGCCTTGTTCTTTTAGAAGGTCAGCAATAGTTGGAGCCCAATCTGGGATACCGTGGTCAGAGCCGGGCATACCGATGGTCAGCAGACCTGTACGGAAAGGTTCTTGACCTGTTAGGAACGCAGCGCGACCAGCAGTACAAGACTGTTGTCCGTAGTGATCGGTAAATAGCGCACCTTCGTTCGCAATTCGGTCRATATTTGGCGTTTCGTACCCCATCATCCCGTTGTTGTAAGCACTGATATTGAATACACCAATATCATCACCCCAGATAGCCAGAATGTTAGGTTTTTCAGCTGCGGATACTGCTGTCGAAGCGGCGAGTAGACCAACGCCTAATGCAAGTTTATTGATTTGGGTAGCCATAAGGACTCCAATTGTTATTTGAGATTAATGCGTTACAGGCCACGCATCGTTAGCGAAACATTAATCTCGAATGGGCTACTTGTCCTTTTATAGTCTTTATAACCAAATGTTATGGGGCTGATTTGGTCGGCTGTTCAATATCCTTAGAAAGGCTACTCAAGTCCAAAAATCAAATCAAATGAAAAGTTGAGAATCTGGTCATCAGTAAGGCCGTAATTAGCGCTAATTTCGGGTCTCTGGCTATGGTGTGTATAACCAATAGTTATGACGATTCTGGATAGGATGTACGTAGCCAGATTGAATGGAAGAGTGACTGATGAACCACGCACAACAAGCAATAAATCGACTGATAGAACAAACTGAAAAAAGTGTTATTGGACAAAGCCATGTTGTTAGGGCGTTGGTGATAGGGCTGCTTACCAATGGGCATGTTTTACTTGAAGGCTTACCGGGTACTGCAAAGACACGCTCGGTTAAGTCGCTTGCCAACTTACTCAATACCAGTTTTGGTCGTATTCAATTTACACCGGACTTATTACCTTCAGATGTGACTGGCACAGAGGTTTATCAAGAGCAAGATGGAAAGCCGCAGCTCTACTTCCAACCAGGTCCAATCTTTAACAGCATTGTATTGGCCGATGAGGTCAATCGAGCTCCCGCTAAGGTGCAAGCTGCGTTACTTGAAGCGATGGCGGAGGGCACAATTACGGTCGGTGGACAAACTCATGTGCTGCCGGATTTGTTTATGGTGCTAGCCACGCAAAACCCTGTTGAGCAAGAAGGGACATACCCTTTACCCGAGGCTCAAATGGATCGCTTTATTATGAAGATCACGGTGGATTACCCAGAAGATGAAGCGGAACGCGACATCATTCGCTTGGTAAGAAGTGAAGAGTTGAGAAATGAAGATCAAGGCAATGAAACAAGCTCGGAAATAATTACCCACGAACATATTGAGCCTGAATTAGTGCTTGAAGCCAGGCGCCAACTACCAGCTATAGAAGTGTCTGAACTTGTCGAAAATTACATCGTGGCACTGGTAATGGCAACACGTAAACCGGAGCGTTATCCAAACTCTAGCTTATCCAAATGGATTGAAATCGGCTCTAGCCCAAGGGCATCTATCTCCCTTGATAAGTGCGCTAGAGCTTACGCATGGTTAAAAGGGAGTGACCACGTAACTTTAGATGATGTGAGGGCGATGCTTCCTGCGGTACTCGGCCATCGATTTTCTCTCTCATATGATGCGCTAGCAGATGGTGTTGACCATCAACGAGTTGTGCAAGAGTTGTTAGATAGTGTAGAGATCGGATAATTAGGGGGCGATATGGCAAAGCCAACACTAGCGCCGAAATCTCATACTCATGATGAGCGCTTGTATTGCGATTATGCACGCTTAGTGCGCTTACAGGCACAAGCAGAGTCCTTTTCGCTGTTACCTCATTTGAAAGCTGGCAGCGTATTATCGGGTAGGCACAATTCGCTTTTTCGGGGGCGCGGACTTAATTTCGAAGAGCTTCGTCATTATCAACTTGGCGACGATATCCGAAATCTCGATTGGAAAGTGACTATGCRAACGGGCAAGCCTCATGTTCGTAGTTATACAGAAGAAAAAGATCGGAATGTGATCATTTTTGTCGATCAACGTAGCTCGATGTTTTTCTCGTCTACGCAGATTATGAAGTCAGTTGTGGCGGCAGAGATTGCAGCGATATGCGGTTGGCGGGTCTTGAAAGACGGCGATAGAGTAGGTTTTGTCATCGCATCGCATAAAAAGCTCTTTCATACTAAAGCGCAGCGTTCTCAGAATGATCTCCTCGCTCAATTAAAACGTATTGTACGTGCGAACCAAAGCCTCAGTGTTGCAACTTACGATAGTGACGATGTGGCTTTTAACCACTGGTTAGAGCTTGTTAAGCGCACGCAAGTTAAGCAATCAACACTCATTTTTATTAGCGATTGGCGTGATTGCTCTGAACAGCACTTAGATCATTTAAAACAGTTACAACAACACAATGACATTCTTGCCGTTATGGTAAGTGACCCATTGGAGCAGTCCCTGCCTCATGATCTTGCTAAAGCTAACTGGGTCGTTGGTGATGGGCAGTTCCAGCTTAACTTAGATAGCCAAACTAAAGTGTCTACGGCGAGTAGAAGCCTTGCACAAAAAGCCTTTCTTCAGCGTGACTCATTAACCAAGCTAATGGCGATAAAACAACTTCCTTTCATTGAGTTAGATACTTCAGGTGAGCACATCTCTCAGTTTCAAAAGCGGGTAGGAGGTCGATAGTGGCAGTCATACATACCCCTCCAAGTACTTATATTCTTCGCGAGTTACATGATGTTTCGGTACCAGAGAGCGTTAGTTGGGTACCGCAAACGATAGGTTGGAAGATTTTAGCTGCTGTAGTGATTTTAGGCATTGCTTACACCGCTTATCGAGTGGCTAAACATTGGTGGGATAATCGGTACCGTCGTGAAGCGTTAGCCGTGTTAGACGCTTTACCGGAGGGTGATGAGGTGTCTCCTCAAAAGGTGTTCAAAGTGTTGAAAGTCGTGCTTCGTTACTTAAATTCAAACAATGCGAATTTATTTGGAACGAACTTTTTAGACCGATTAGACAGTTATTTAGCTAAGCCTAAGTTTGTAAAACCAAAGCGGACAAACGATCAGCCTGCAAAAGCCAAGTCAGAAAAACAGTTTTCCGCAGATCACCTTCTGGATGATGTGCTGGCTCAAACATGGATGCAAAGCTTAGAAAGTCGCTCTGTTCATCTCGATGAGCAACAGAAACAAACATTGATTCAATACGCACGATACTGGGTTATAAATCACCACGCTCAGGAGAAAGGCTTATGAGTATTTCTTCTATTTTGAGCAGTAGTCTCACTGTGAACAGCTCAAGCTTTGAGTTCATTCACCCGCTGTGGTTCTTGATATTGCCTCTACCGTTGGCGGTGTATTTTCTCGTTCCGGCTTATCGCACTAAGCAAGTCGCTATAAAAGTCCCGTTTTTTGACGATTTGGTGAATGCCATTGGTGAAACACCGTCTTCGGGTGCGAGTCAATTATCTCCTCGCTGGTGGCAGCGCGCAACTTTGTGTGTCACATGGGCGCTTGTCGTCTGCGCTTTAGCTAAACCAACCGTTCTTGGAGAACCTCAAATTAGAGAGCAATTAGGGCGTGATGTCATGGTCGTTGTGGATTTATCCGGTTCGATGGCAGAGAAAGATTTTACTTCGCTGAAAGGTGATCAAGTTTCTCGATTAGATGCGGCAAAGCAAGTATTGGCAGATTTTGTCAAAACAAGGAAAGGCGATCGACTTGGGTTGATTTTATTTGGTGATGCAGCGTTTGTACAAACGCCTTTTACTGCTGACCAAGACGTTTGGTTGGAGCTTCTAGAGCAAACAGATGTGGCGATGGCAGGGCAAAGTACACACTTGGGAGATGCGATAGGATTGGCTATCAAAGTGTTTGAACAAAGCCAAGTTAACCAGCTAAAGAGTCAGTCAAAGAGCAGTGAAATTTCAATTACGGAAGACGGAGAAACCTTAATAGCGGCAGACAGAGAAAAAGTTGTGATTGTATTAACGGACGGCAACGATACAGGAAGTTTTGTTGAGCCTATAGATGCGGCCAAAGTGGCACAGGCGAAAGGAGTTCGAATCCATGTTATTGCCATGGGTGATCCGCAGACTGTAGGAGAGGTCGCTTTAGATATGGACACGATTAAACGAATAGCGGAAGAGTCTGGAGGTGAAGCGTTCGAGGCTATGAATCGTGATGAACTGACTGCTGCGTATAGTGCGATTGGCGAATTAGAACCGCAGTTGTACGAAAGTACCACTTATCGTCCAAAACAAAGCGTACATCATTACTTAATGGCAATTGTTGTTGTGATGTATCTAGCGGCTTTTAGTCTAGCGACCTTACATAGAATTCGAACTCGTCGAGTAACCATAAGTCGAGATGTTGAACAGCCGATTGTCATTCAAGGAAACGATCCTAAAAATGGAGGCGCTGATGTTTGATTCTCTTACTTTTCAGCAATTCTTTGTTCAGTTCCATTTGATTCGACCTTGGTGGTTAATCGCTTTTATTCCAATGTTTTCTTTGCTGTGGTTACGCTGGCGAGAAGAAACAAAACCAAGTTGGAAGGACATACTTCCTGAACACTTACGCAATGCGTTAACCATTGGTGAAACTGGTTGGCGTAAGCAACTTCCCCTTAAGTTACTTATGGTGATCGTTAGTATCGCAATCATCATTTGTGCTGGCCCAAGTTGGCAGAGAGAATCCTCGCCGTTTGGGGAAGACCGAGCATCAATACTCGTGGTACTAGACAACAGTGAAAGCATGTTAGCAAAGGATCTTCCTCCTAGCCGATTAGAACGCTCTAAGCAGAAAATAAGTGACTTGCTTGCCGAGCGAAAAGGTGGAAAAACAGGATTGGTTGTGTATGCGGGCAGCGCCCATATTGCGATGCCTGTGACACAAGACAGTCAGGTATTTGAACCTTTTCTTGCGGCAATTAACCCTGAAATTATGCCTGTTGATGGCAAGTTTTCTGAAAATACCTTGCCTTTAATCGCCCAGCAGTTGTCTAGGGAACTTGGGTCAAGTGTCTTGTTAGTGACGGACGGCGTTACCCCTGCCTCGATTCAAGCTTATCAAGATTTTTTTGAGCAATCTCCGTATCAGCTTCTAATACTCGCAGCGGGTAATCGAAATACGATGGGCAATAACCCAGTGGACTGGGGTTCACTTGAGGAACTGGCGAATAAAACCGGGGGACGGCTTGTTGAAACCACCATTGATAATAGCGATATTCAAACTCTGAACCGAGCTGTAGAGCGCAACATGCAGCTCAATGGCCAATCCTCAATGCCATGGAAAGACATGGGATATGGCTTGCTAGTTCCCATGGCGATCATCATGTTGCTCTGGTTTCGAAAAGGTTGGTTGGTTCAATGGTGTATTGTTGGTTTGGCGTTATCACTTTCTACTTACGCTCCAACTATCTCGGCAGAAACAGTGCATACCACATCAGAGAAAGTCCAAGATGAACAATCCCAGCAGATAGCACCCGTTACTGTTTGGGATCAAACCACTCAATGGTGGTGGGATTTATGGTTAACACCCAATCAACAAGGGCAACGTTATTTCAATCAACATGAGTACCTGAAAGCGGCTAAACACTTTGTCGATCCACTACGTAAGGGAACTGCCTATTACTACGCGTCCGAGTTTAAACTTGCGCACAGCTCTTTTTTGCAAGTGGAGAGTAAAGCGGGAGTGACAAGTGACTTGGGCTTATATAATGCAGCGAGTGCGCTTGCAAGGCAGCGCGAATACTTAGCAGCATTGAATTTACTTACCGAGCTATCAAAAAAAACCGATTTAGCCCCAGAGCTTAAAGCGGACGTTCTGCACAACCTAAAAGTGTTTGAAGGTATCGTCGAAGACGTGAATCGAACCAGTGAAAGTCAATCGGGTACAACGGATGGCCCAGAAGAGTCGTTTGAACTCGATGACGATAAACCTCGAACTGGTGATGGCGCAGAGGAAAATACAGCTGCGGAATTAATGCTAAAGGAAACGCTAAACGCGAGAGAAATACTGGGAAGCGAGGAGTTAGCTGATAAATGGCTTAAACGTGTTGAATCTGATCCTAAGTACTTTCTAAGAGCCAAATTTCAAATTCAGTTACGAGAGCCTGTAGCGCCTGTGGCTAATGAGAAGGAGCTAGAACTATGAGTGTGAATTTACTCGCGAAGCCGCGCTATTATAGTTCGGACATTGTTTCGAAGTTATTGGAGGCTGTCAGAAAATCCTCACTAGTATTAGCCTTTTTTGTACTTGCCTTCTTCATGCTGTGTACGACTAGTCGACAGGCGTTTGCCATCGATATCTATGATCTTCAAAGAAGCAATGATATTGAGATTGTTGCCTGGGTTGGAGAACAGGAAAAAGAAAACACAACTGCTAGAGAAGAGGTTCAATTAGGCAGTGAAAGCGACTCAAACAAGCAAGTTCGCATTAATAACGAAAGCTACAGTGTCAACGAGCAGGTTGTGCTGACTATTGAAGTAGCAACACCCCGCTGGCTGACTGGGGGGACCCGAATTGGCARCATTGAAATTCCCAATGTCATTGCAAAACAACGCAACCAACTCGCGACTAATTATGCGGAAAGGAAAAATGGGCAAACGTGGTCTCGTCAGCGATGGGAAGTCACGTTATACCCGCTAACATCAGGTACTTTCGTTATCCCACCTACGCCAGTTAAGGTTCAAGTTTCTGCCCCTGACGGATCTAATGTTTCAGGAACTTTATACACAAAACCTATAACGTTCGAAGCTAGGTTGCCGTCGGGTCTCTTGAGTCATGATATCCCTTGGTTTAGCGCGACGGATGTCGAGGTATCACAAGAGTGGCAGCAGTCTGGTGAACATTTGAAAGTGGGGGACGCTTTAACCCGTAAAGTGGCATTAAAGGCAAAGAACTCTCTTTCGGTACTATTGCCCGATCTGGTGGCTAAAGTGTCGACTCAGCAATACCAAAGTTACCCGAAGCCCAATATATTGGATGATACTCAAGAGCGTGGTGATTATCGAACAAGCAGAACCGAAGAGGTGGTTTACGTAATACAACAAGGTGGCGAGTTAGTTTTTCCAGATTACCACTTTCAATGGTGGAACTCAGAGACTAAAACACTCGAAAAGGTTGTAGTAAAAGGCCAGTCTTTTGTTGCTGAGCACACATTCAAATCGGCTATACAACTGTACTCAGCCGTTATTGCCTCTGTAATTTTTGGCGTTCTGCTGTTCGTACTCTTAGTTGTCGGAATTAGGCGTTACTATCGAAATAGACCCACACCACAATGGTTGGTCTTTCATCGTCTATTGAAAGCTGGTGATTGGGCCAAGTTACGAACTGCGATTTATCGACAGTTAAGAGTAAAGAGTTCTAGCCTAGAGTTAGCCCCATTCTCTGATGAACAACAATGGCAATCTGATAGCCAAAACCTTCAACGTGGTATTCGAGATAAAACAGTATTTAAAAGGCTGTGGTTTACGATCCGAAGGAAACGAGTTTCGAGAAGTTATCTATCAATACCTAAAGCATTACCCATACTAGAAACGGATCCAATTTTTAGTAAAGTGGAAACGAAAGCTCAAAAAAGCAGCAAGACATAAGCTATAGCCCGCCATTTTTCAGCTGAATGAAGAAGCTCAAAGGTTTCACTATATTTGAGATTTCTGGCTAATTAGTAGGCGTAACACTCAAGTTCAATTGAAACACATCGAACAATTTTAGTGAGTTTCCTATTATGTAAACTCGCTCATTGAATATGGAACTGTATGAAAAGTACCGAGCTTAATCTTATTCCGATATTTGTAGCTATCTATGAAGAGCGTAATTTATCAAAAGCTGCAAGCCGTATGGATATTAGCCAACCTGCGGTGAGTAAAGCGCTTGCTAGATTGCGTGATATTTATGATGAGCCTTTGTTTCATCGTACAACTTCAGGTGTTGACCCAACGGCATTCGCTAGTGATATTTATCCTGCAATGGCTGCAGCGCTTAAAAATTTCACTTCGACGTTGTCGGCGTCCCGAGATTTTGACCCTAAAACAACCAGCCGTGTTTTTTCAATTGCTTGTGTTTCCGCTGCTAGCTACGAATTGATGCCTAAGGTGATGAATCTCATTAGCCAGGTTGCTCCGTCTATTGCTTTAGAGGTTCATCCTTTATTCACGGAAGATTATGAATCGGACCTACGTTTACAGCGCCATGATGTGATCATTGATATGACTCCCCGAGGACGAACGCTGTTAAAGCATGAACCCATTTTGACTGAAGAGTTAGTTGTTGTTTGTAGCCAAGATCACCCAAGGCTTAACGACTCGGTTACGATGGAACAATTTCTAAAAGAAGATCATGTTGTGGTTTCACGTTGGCAAGCGCGTAAAAGCTTGTTGAGTTCCGAAGATTATTCCGAGTTAGAGAAGCGCAATATCGTTTATAGAGCAGCAGGTGTGGTGGAGATGCTACCTGTGATTGAATCATCGGATTACATCGGTGTACTACCTTTATCATCCGTGAACTGTTTTTCTGAAAAATACAAAGTGAAAACAGCGCCCTTACCTTTCGAACTCGCTAACCTAGATTTATGCATGATTTGGCATCCTAGCCGAACGAATGAACCGAGTCATAAATGGTTAAGAGCGAAAATAAAAGCCGCAGCGAAACAACTTCGCAGCTCAACTCAAAGTAGCAATTAGTGTTACGTGACCATTTCCCTGTTTGACTAGAGACGAAATACATAACGATGACAACATTTCTGGCAGGTTTTTCACTTGGGCTATCACTGATTTTGGCTATCGGCTCTCAAAATGCGTTTGTTTTAAAGCAAGGCCTTAAAAACCAGTACGTGTTTGTCATTTGTATGGTTTGTGCCTTGTCTGACGCAATCTTGATTGGATTTGGTGTTGCAGGGTTTGGCGCTATCGTTAAACAGTTTCCTGAAATTGAAACGGCAGCTCGTTATGGAGGTGCACTATTTTTAACGGTTTATGGTTTCCTCAGTTTTAAATCTGCACTAACAAGTAATCACGCTTTAGTGTCTAGTGGCGAGTCGAAAGGTTCAATGCTTGAAGCCATCTTGATGTGCTTGGCATTTACCTGGCTTAACCCACATGTGTACTTAGACACGGTCGTCTTGCTCGGATCTATCTCAACTCAATATCAACCACAGCAAACCATGTTTGCTTTCGGGGCGATGACCGCGTCTGTGGTCTTTTTCTTTTCGTTAGGTTACGGAGCCAGATTCTTAGCACCTTTGTTTAAAAAGCCAAAATCATGGAAAGTGCTAGAGTTTCTGGTCGGAATTGTAATGTTCAGTATTGCTTTGTCTTTGGTCGTGGGAGTCTAAAGGAAGGTATTTATTCCCCTAATATAGATAGGGTGGGCTCAATGCTCAAAGGAGCGAAAGGTTAAGCTTTGTTCAATGTGGATGGGGGCAGTGCTGCACTACTTTGATAAGCAGCACTACATATATCGAACTCGCTTATTCCGAGAGTTCCATTATTTTATAGGCATCGATAACAGCGCTATCGAAATCTGTCACTTTCCCTGAACTAACTGGACCTAGTACGTTTGAATACAGAGCTAATTGCTTATCAAATGATAAATCTAAATGGTTATACAAGTTCTGACGTATTTCTGCGTATTCTTCTGGTTGTCCACTCGATAGGCTGGTTAAAGTGTCGTATATGAGGGTTGCAGTTGTACTCATGGGGTGTCCTCAGGTTAGTCCATAACATTCATATGCGAAATTATATCTTTTCAATCATTTTGGCTCAGGGAGATCAATCACATAACAAAAATTTCACCAAAAATACGACAAACTTCAATCTATTTTGTGATGCTCGATAAGAATAATCCTAATAAAAAGACTCATATAAGAGCCTTTTTATTCTTAAAATGTCGATGTTACTTAGTGACTTCTTCTAACACCTCGCCGATAGAACCACTCGGTTGAGTTATACCAAGCTTATTCGATAAAGTCGGTGCGATATCGTATGGCGTTACCGCTCTAGTCACTTTTTGTGCTTCTACGTCATATCCGGCAAAGATAATGGGTACGTGGGTATCATAGCGCCAAGGAGAACCATGAGTTGAAGCGATTTGAAGCCCTTCCATGTCGTTAATATAACTTCTAGGTGTAAACACCACATACACATCTCCTGAACGTGCAGGGTGGTAGTTATTTTTGATGAGCTGAGACAAATGAGTGTCGGGCACGCGATTAGTCGCGATATCACTACTCGTGTAGGCGTAAGCGACACCTTTCACCTTTACGATTTCATCGGTAATCGCTGTTTGAACATCGGCTAAGTTTACGTCCTTGTCCGCGATGACATTATGATCCAGGTATATGTATGGCTGCGCGTAAAGGCGGATAGCATCTTTCCCTAGCCCAAACTCTTTCTTCAACCTTTGTTCGACACCTTGTGAAAGAAGAGTCTCTTTATTGAAGTATTGTGCTTGTCTAAACCCTAGGCCATTTGCTGCAGGTGAAGATTCTGGAACGCCATGATCAGCAGACAGCACGATTAAGGTGTTGTTTAAACCAACTTGGTTATCGACGGTCTTTAGGAGCTTAGCGATGGTTCTGTCTAGGCGAATTAGGTTGTCTTCAGTTTCTAAACTCTCTGGCCCATATAGGTGAACCACATAATCGTTGGAAGAAAAACTCACAGATAAGTAGTCGGTGAAGCTCCCTTTACCTAACTTTTCTTGTTGCAGTAACGTGCTCGCAAAGTTTTCAGTTATCTCATCGCCGGCCGGACTAACCGTTAAGGTGGTACTGTAGTATTTGTAACTCGCCGGAGCGTAAGGGTGGGGGAACGTTCTCTGAAACCCTGCTAAATCGACCTTATGATCAGGGTTATGTTCTTTGAGGGTGTAGTTTTCTCTTGGTAGTGACAAATCCCATTTCGTCCCAGAATATTGCTTGGCGAATTCTTTTTCATTCCAACGGGTAACCCAGTCAGGGTACTTATCATAATAATAATTGCTGGTGACAAACTCTGATTGAGCTTTGGAGAACCAAAACGCTTTACCACTATGTCCGGCTAGCGAAATCGCGCCACGATCTTTTACCGATACACCAAAGACCTTAGATTGACCGCTACTTGCCACGGTGAGCTCGTCACTGAATGTGGTCGATAGAATTGGTTCTGGTGAACGCCCATCTTTCAAAGCCGTTTTTTGTGTAGGGTCGATCTCTGTTGTTTTGTCGACGCCAGATCCGGAAGTTAGCATTTCATAATTGCCATCTTCCACGTTATACACCAGGCGTTCTTCATTGCGGTCATACCATACGTTGCCTACCATGCCATGAACGCTGGGCGGTGCTCCGGTAGCTAGCGATACATGGCCAACAATGGTTTCTGTATTTCCATGTTGATAATGTGCATTTGTATAGTAAGTGCCGTCTTCCATTAAGTAGCGAAAACCACCTTCTCCAAAGTTGTGCTGGTAGCGCTCAAGTAAGTCGGCTCTAAGCCCATCGACTGTAATTTGCAGAACAAGGTTAGGTTTCGTTTCGTTGGCTGCCACTGGAAGTGTGCATATCAGTGCTAACCCTAGCGCTGAAAGTTTGAGGTAGTGCATATGGGTTCCTTATTTAGCATGTGATTGTCGTAACTCAGGAGTTCATTGTGGTGATCGAATATCCCTAGCAGTTAGTCCACATCTTTTACTAGACGCAAGCCCATGTCAGACATGATTATTGATTGGCTTGCAAAATCGCGACGGTAGCTTTCAGATTCATCTTCGCCGTAAGCAAAGCTGCCACCCCTTACTGACTTGTGAGACAAATTAATGTCACTGTCCTTGGCATTGTTTGGATTGTTCGTAGGGCCGAATCGATAGTAGGTATCATCGAAAGCATCGATTACGAACTCACCTACGTTACCTGTCATATCGTATAGGCCTAATTCATTAGGGCTTTTAAGCCCGACCGGTTGTGCCTGATTCTTTGAGTTCCCTGAATACCAAGCGACATCTTCGATATTGTTTGAACCGCTATAGGTAAAGCCTTGGCTTTTATTGCCTCCTTTTGCCGCAAACTCCCATTCCGCCTCTGTTGGTAAGCGGTATTCTTCACCCGTTAACTCATTGAGCTGTGAAATAAAATAGTTCGCTTGCTGCCAACTCAGGTTATTTACCGGCACTTGTGGATTTTTGAAGTAACTCAATGAAGAGCCCATGACAGATTCAAATAGCGCCTGAGTGACTTCAAACTTAGCCATATAGAAGCTATCTACTGTTACTTCACGTGCTGGTTGTTCTGCTTTTTTTGCATCTGAAGAATCAGATCCCATTACGAAACTCCCGCCCTCAACCCGTACCATTTCTAAGTCAATTTTCTGAGCGATAGGGTGGGTAGGGGCGCTTGAACAGCCACTGACTAGCAAGGTTAGGGTTAAGGTGCTGAACGCAGCGAAGTGCTTCGAGTTTATTGGTTTCATGATGAACCTCAGGCTAAACGTAAGGAGCCATAATTCTATCCAGTTGCGTCATACCTAAAGGTTATAAAGGGTATAACAAGCCTCTTATTTCATAGGCATTTATGATGGTTCCAGAAAGCGAGAAGATGAGTCAAAACGAGGTAAAGAAACATGCATATTACTCAAGGCCCACAACATAACGGCAAGGCATCTAAGCGATTACATGTCATGGCTAAACCGATTGGTGCAGCGTGCAATATCGACTGTACTTATTGTTATTACTTGAGTAAGCAGGATTTACTAGAGTACAAAAAAGGGTGCTCACCCAAAATGGATGACGAAACGTTAGAAGCTTATATTCGTCAATACATTGAGGGGCAAAACACCCCTGAAATTATCTTCTCTTGGCAAGGCGGCGAGCCGACCATGCTCGGCCTTGAGTACTTCCAGAAAATAGTGGTTCTGCAGAAAAAGTATCAGCCAAAAGATGTCGTTATCTCAAACGATCTGCAAACCAACGGCACTTTGTTGAACGATGAATGGTGCGAATTTCTAGCCGCGAATAATTTCTTGACTGGCCTGAGCATTGACGGGCCAGAGCTTCTTCATAATGCGTATCGCACTAACCGCGCCGGTAGGGGAACCTTTAAGCAAGTGATGGCTGCGGTTGAACTTTTGCATAAACACCAGGTGAAGTTTGCAACGCTTACCTGTGTGAATAACTTAACTAGCCAGAATCCATTAGAAGTTTATCGGTTCTTACGTGATGTAGTGAAGTCACCACAAATGCAGTTCATTCCTATCGTAGAACAGAAAACATTCCGAACTGTTGCTCCGCAAACCTCGCAGTTATCTGAGCAGCTCAAGCAAGGAGACAAAAGGCTCATACCGGGGCATAAAAACTCCATTATGGAGCCTTGGTGTGTATCCGACTTAGCGTGGGGGAATTTTCTCATCGCTGTATTTGATGAATGGGCTCAAAACGACATTGGCAAAGTGTTTGTGCAATATTTTGAGGCGAGTGTTGAAACCTGGATGGGTCGTAAAAACCCGTTGTGCACTTTGAATGAAATATGTGGCAAAGGGCTAGCGATGGAGCCCAATGGGGACGTGTTTGCATGTGACCATTATGTTTATCCGGAATACAAAGTAGGGAATATTCATCATCAGAAACTGGACGATATGGCGTATAGCAAACCGCAGCAGGAGTTTGGCTTCGCGAAATCAAGAACACTGACGTCTCAATGCCAGCAATGTGACTATAAATTTGCCTGTCATGGGGAGTGTCCCAAAAATCGGTTTATTAAAACGAAGAGTGGAGAGTCTGGTTTGAATTACCTGTGTGCTGGCTGGCATAAGTTCTTTGCTCATGCAGACAAAGCGTTGGCCTACATTCTTAGAGCGACAAATCACCCTGTTGCCCATGGTAAGCATAGTGATGCCGTTCTTCATGCTGAACGACTACGCGCTCGCCAAGTAAAACCAGCCGTGTTTGAAACTAAGTTTTAGGGAAGCATCATGTTCAAGAATAAACTTAAAATTAGCGCGATATTGATAGCATCTGCATTAACTGTATCGACCACTGCATTGGCTAACGGTAGCGAATTATCGCCAGATTCCCGCAGCATTGACTCCCCGGATAAAGGAGTGGCAGCTTCGACTAGCCAGGTGCAAGATACCCAAAGCAGGATCAGCCAGCTTTCATATATTGCACAAGACCAGAATCAATCTGTTGCGAGCCGAGCAAATGCTTTGCAGGAGCTGCGTACTTTTCCGAGTCAAAATGCTTTGGTTGCCGTTGCTCGTGGATTGAAAGATAAAAACTCAGAGATCCGTGAAGCTGCAATTATAGGCTCTGAACCGTATCAATTAGACCATCGCTGGAAAATGGTATCCCCATTGTTGGAAGATCCTGAAGTGATGGTTCGACACACTGCAGCGTCAAATTTAGTCCGAGATTATAATTCTGTTACTGAGAGCCAAAAACAGCAACTCGATGCGCCAGTAAAGGAGTTGATAGCGTTTTTGGAAGGGCAGAGTACGGAAGAGTATCAGCTATTATTTGCTGATGTACTTCGTTGGTATAACCAATGGGCTCAAGCTGAAACCGTATATGTTGAATTGTTAAAGCATCGCCAAGAGGTACCACAAGTTTGGCTAAGCTATGCGGATAATTTCAGAGCCCAAGGTAAAGATAATTTAGCGGTAGAAACTTTAGATAGAGCCATTGAAATCATGCCTGATAACAGTGCGCTACATTAT
>NZ_JAKJSW010000272.1:0-4826 GCF_050337375.1 Vibrio makurazakiensis
TCCCACATGAAGTCGACTTTCTCTTCTTCTTCAACTTCTTCAACTTCGCGAGGTAGGTTTTCCATGAATTCTGCTAACTTAAAGCAAATTTCTTTAGTACCACGTTTGTTTACTGCTGAAATTTGGAAGTACTCGCCTTCCCAACCTAAAGCGTCAACGATCTCTTGGATCTTCTCTTGAGCTTCTTCTTCAGGCATAAGATCAACTTTGTTGAATACTAACCAACGCGGTTTCGCTGCCACTTTTTCACTGTACTGCTCTAGCTCATCAATGATCGTCAGTGCGTTCTGAATTGGATCAGACTCATCAACTGGCATAATATCGATCATATGAAGAAGAACACGACAACGCTCTAAGTGCTTCAAGAAACGAATACCTAAACCAGCACCATCAGCTGCGCCTTCGATCAGTCCAGGAATATCCGCAACAACAAAGCTCTTTTCAGGGACAACACTCACTACACCCAAGCTTGGGATAAGAGTGGTGAACGGGTAGTCTGCTACTTTTGGTTTTGCAGCCGATACAGAGCGAATAAACGTTGATTTACCTGCATTAGGTAGACCAAGCATACCTACATCAGCAAGAAGTAGAAGCTCTAAACGCAATTCGCGTACTTCACCTTTAGTACCCATAGTCTTTTGACGAGGAGCACGGTTCACTGATGACTTGAAACGGGTGTTACCTAAACCGTGCCAACCACCTTTAGCAACCATTACTTTTTTGCCATGTTCAGCAACTTCAGCAACAACTTCATTAGTGTGGATGTCGACAGCACGTGTACCTACAGGTACTTTTAGAGTTATATCTTTACCGCGCTTACCAGTACAGTTACCGCCACGACCATTTTCGCCACGCTCTGCATCGTAAAAACGTTGGAAACGGTAATCGATTAGGGTATTTAAGTTCTCATCTGCTTGAACATAAACATCACCACCATCACCGCCGTCGCCACCATCAGGGCCGCCTTTAGCTACAAATTTCTCACGCCAAAAACTAACGGTACCATTACCGCCGTCGCCGGCTTCTACTTTTACTACCGCTTCATCAACGAATTTCATCTTTTACTCCGCATTGTTTGCGTTGCAATACTACTCTCATGGAACAGTATAAATTCTAGCAGATCCGAGTTTAGATCGATCACCTAAGATCTAGGGCCTTTCTGCAATCAGGAACAAAAAAGAAGAAACTCTCTGTACACATTTAAGAGTAACTACTTTTTTGATCCCGCTATAAATAAAAAACCCCGCCGAATTGGCAGGGCTTTTGAATTCAGCTAAAGCTAATTAAAGCAATTCAGCTAACATCTATTACTCAGAATCGATGCTAACGAATTTACGGTTTTTAGGACCTTTAACTTCAAATTTCACTTTACCTTCAGTAAGAGCGAAAAGAGTATGGTCTTTACCGATACCAACGTTAGTGCCTGCGTGGAACTTAGTACCACGTTGACGAACGATGATGTTACCTGCAAGAACAGATTCACCACCGAAACGCTTAACACCAAGACGTTTGCTTTCTGAATCGCGGCCGTTACGAGTAGAACCGCCAGCTTTTTTGTGTGCCATTGTTAAACTCTCCTATAACTTAAGCGTTGATACCAGTGATTTTCACTTCTGTGAACCACTGACGGTGTCCAGCTTGCTTACGAGAGTGCTTACGACGACGGAACTTAACGATTTTTACTTTATCGCCACGACCGTGTTGTACTACTTCCGCAGTAACTTTACCACCTTCAACAAGAGGTGCACCAACAGCGATTTCTTCGCCGTTAGCAATAAGAAGAACTTTATCAAATTCAACTGTTGCACCAGTTTCAACGTCTAATTTCTCTAAACGAAGAGTTTGACCTTCGCTTACACGGTGTTGTTTGCCACCAGATTGGAAAACAGCGTACATATTTTACTCCGCTTTTTCCGCACAGCCTATGGTTGTTATTTGTACAACTCGGGTGTGCGCTAAACTAATCAATAGGGCGCAGATTCTACGGGAATCATGCGGCTATGACAAGCCATATTTTTAAAAAATTGGCGAAAAGCTAATCGCCAAAGAAAAGTGCGGCAATCATGCCCTTAAGTGATGTATTAATCAACGTTTTTTAGTGTATCATTCACACATTAAAACATAATGAATAAGCCTTATAGGTTCTAACCTCAGCCGGATGAATAATGGATTTTAAAGCTATCCAAGCGCTTACTGCCGATGACATGGCAAAAGTGAATGAAACAATTCAAGCTCAACTCAATTCTGACGTAAGTTTAATCAATCAGCTCGGTTTTTATATCGTAAGCGGTGGCGGTAAACGCCTTCGCCCTTTGCTTGCTATTTTGTCTGCTCGCGCACTTGGCTACCAAGGCGAAGCGCACACCACTTCAGCTGCATTTATTGAATTTATTCATACTGCAACCCTACTTCATGATGATGTTGTCGACGAATCTGACATGCGTCGTGGCAAAGCAACGGCGAATGCAGCGTTTGGTAACGCAGCTAGCGTTTTAGTCGGTGACTTTATCTACACGCGTTCATTCCAAATGATGACAAAGCTAGGATCATTAAAGATCCTGGATCTCATGAGCGAAGCGGTAAACATTATTGCAGAGGGTGAAGTTCAACAATTAATGAACTGCAACAACCCAGACACGACTGAAGAAAGTTACATGCAAGTTATCTATTCAAAAACTGCACGACTTTTTGAAGCCGCAACTCAAATCGGGGCGATTCTTACTGAGTCATCACAAGAAGTAGAAACGGCGATGCAGAACTATGGTAAATACCTAGGTACCGCATTCCAGCTTATTGACGATGTGATGGACTATACTTCCGATGGTAAAGAGATGGGTAAAAATGTTGGTGATGACCTGGCTGAAGGTAAACCAACATTACCACTACTTTATGCGATGCATAACGGAACCCCTGAGCAAGCTAGTATGATCCGTGAAGCGATAGAAAAAGCGAACGGTATGGACAAGCTGAATGATATCTTAGCTGCCATGAACGAAACAGGCTCTCTAGAGTACACAACGAATAAAGCGCACGAAGAAGCTGATAAAGCAATTCAAGAACTTGAAGTGCTTCCTGAGTCAGAATATAAGCAAGCTCTTATCACTCTTGCTCACCTTGCAGTTAACCGCACGGTTTAATTGTAGAGAATAAGTGGTAGTGGACATTACGTTCCTACCACTTTTATTAAGACAAAAGTTTGTAGTTACCTATCTTCAAACCACAGCTTTATATCCAAACACTCTCTTTCCGAGAGTACAGTATTACATTCAATTAATGCATTATGTTCACTATCTCGGATAAACACTCTTCCATCTATCAACACATAACTATCCTGAGATTCAGTAGTGCAGCCTGATAAAGCAAAAGCACACAAAACCATACTCAGCAATACCATGGTTTTACTCATATCCTGCCCTAATATAGATTCTAAAGCTCATGAGCCTAACAAATTCTATATATTCAGAAAGTAAGAGCCTGTAAGTGATTATTTATCAGTTCAGAAGTAAGTAGATCCATTATGCTATTTAAAAGATCAAAAAAGCCGATACAAAGATCGGCTTTATCTAACTACTTAACTAATACTGAGTGTGCTAGTAATCGTTCACTACTTAGCGAATTCAACACCAATATTGATGTCGCCGTTAAGTGTATCAAGCATGCTATCTAGTGCTGACTGCTCGTAGTCACTTAGATCACCGTAGCTAAGAATCGCTTCTGCGCCTTCTTTACCTAGTTTAACTGGCTGTGCAAAGAATGGTGCATGTTCACCAGCACCTTCAACATAAGCACATTCGATTAYGTTTTCTTCACCTTGTAGTGCTTTCACTAAAGCAAGGCCGAAACGGCAAGCTGCTTGGCCCATAGAAAGAGTCGCACTACCGCCACCAGCTTTAGCTTCAACAACCTCTGTACCAGCATTTTGAATACGCTTAGTTAGGGCTTCAACTTCTTCAGCAGTGAATTCAACACCTTCAACTTGAGAAAGTAGAGGAAGAATCGTAACACCAGAGTGACCGCCGATAACAGGTACACGGATATCACCTGGATCTTTATCTTTAAGTTCAGCAACGAATGTTTCAGAACGAATAACATCCAGAGTCGTTACACCAAATAGACGGCGCTTATCGTAAACACCTGCTTTCTTAAGAACTTCAGCAGCGATTGGTACAGTCGTATTAACTGGGTTCGTAATGATACCAACACAAGCTTTTGGACATACTGCCGCAATTTTTTCAGCCAGAGATTTAACGATACCAGCATTTACATTAAACAGATCTGCACGATCCATACCAGGCTTACGCGCAACACCTGCAGAAATTAGAACTACGTCTGCACCTTCTAGTGCTGGTGTAGGATCTTCGCCTGCGTAGCCTTTGATCGATACAGGCGTAGGGATGTGGCTAAGATCAGCTGCAACACCAGGTGTTACTGGTGCAATATCATATAGAGCTAAATCAGATCCAGCAGGAAGACGGTTTTTCAGTAGTAGAGCTAGGGCTTGACCGATGCCACCTGCGGCACCAAGAACAGCTACTTTCATTATTATTCTCCTTGAGAGTGTCTCTCTTATAAGGTTTTTATAGGGTATTTCGAACTCGAATTAGTGTTGAAAAACTATAGCAATCACAAACTGATTACAATCAGTTAACGTCATCTTTGCGACCTCGCGCAAGTCAATGAATACGGACGATGTAAGGCTTTATCATTATGCAAATAAACGAGAGAAAACACATCTACTCGGCATTCAAAAAACATAATATCCCATATAGTTTTTACAGTGATATGACTAACAAATTAGCCGGATACTTTGGCTAATATTGCATATG
>NZ_JAKJSW010000273.1:0-4733 GCF_050337375.1 Vibrio makurazakiensis
CATTAAAACACCATAATGATAATAATTCTCAACAAAGAGGCTTAACCCATGCGCCAACTACTCAGTGGCTTATCGATTAAAGTTCAAATTTTAGTTCCCGTTTTATTTTCTATCGTACTGCTTGTTGCGGGAGTCACCATAGGTGGAGAGAAACTAGAGCATGCATTTCAGGAAGTTAGCGTAGCGACTGAGGATCTAATCGTTCACAAAGAAGAACTCAGTGAAATTGTAGACAACAGCTACGGCATGAGAATTAAAGCGATATATAGCTTATTCAACCCAGAAGACGTAAAAACGTTAGTAGATACTCTTACGCAGAAACAATCAGACAATACCCGCTTACTTAACTCAATTAATACCGTTGAAGGTATGCAAGAAGAAGTACAAGCGATGCGTCGAGCTATGGATCATTACGTGAGTTTCTCTCGCAATACGATGCTGCCTCTACTGAACATCAAACACCACGAGCAATACCCTGCACCGGATTTTGAAGCACAATACCAAATGGCTTCAGCGCAATACCGTGATGCGGGAAACCAAATGGTGAATGCAATCAACAACCTGTCAAAAGAGCTTAACCGCATTGCTATTGATGAAATTGCCGTCAACGGCGAAAAGCACAGCTCTACATTAACTTCAGCGACAATTGGATTACTGATTATCCTTTCTATTGCTTTACTGAGTAGCTGGGTATTAGCTGGCATTATTGTTAAGCCAATCCGTGACTTACAAAGTACCATGCGTGAAGTTGCCAAAGGCAACCTGCATGTTAAAGCTAAAGAAGAAGGCAAAAACGAGATTACTGAACTCGCACACGATGTGAATGTAACCGTTAGTCAGTTGCAAGACACTGTCGGTTCTTTAATGCGAATCAGTGTAGAGGTCGCGTCTGCATCTACAGAGCTTGCGGCAGTAATGACACAATCGAGCGCAAACTCAGATCAAGAGAAGCAAGAAGTAGAACAAGTAGCTTCTGCTGTGAATCAACTAGAAAGTACAGCGACTCACGTTAACGAGAATGCAGTAAACGCAGATTCAGCATCGAAACAAGCAGACCTGATGACAACTCGTAGCCTTGAGTTGTTCCAACAAAACAACCAAGCTAATGAAAAAATGGCGGTTCAACTGGGAGATGCGGCTCAAGTAGTCAGCAACCTTCAAGAGCAGTCAGAGAAAATTGGTAACGTGATTGAAGTAATTCAGAGTATCTCAGAACAAACCAACTTACTTGCTTTGAACGCGGCTATTGAAGCGGCACGAGCAGGTGAAAGTGGTCGCGGCTTTGCTGTTGTTGCTGATGAAGTTCGTATGCTAGCAGCACGCACTCAAGACTCAACTAAAGAGATCCAGGTTATTATTGAAGGGCTACAAAGCCAGTCAAGCAGCGCAAACGAAAGCATGACTAACTCTTTAGATATGCTAAAACAAAATCAACAACTTGCGGGCGAAGTGAATGAGTCTTTATCCAGTATTGCTGGCTCTATGAATGATATGACTGAGATTAACWCTCAGGTCGCATCAGCAGCAGAGGAACAAAGCCAGGTGACCGCAGACATCAACCGTAATATCACCAACATTTATGAGCTAGTAAGCCAAAATGTAACGGGCATTACACAAGCGGCAGCAGCGAGTCATGAGTTATCAGATCTCGCTGAACGTCAGAAGCAGCAACTGAACTACTTTAAAATTTAGAACTCGCCTAGTGCAATCTAGATGAAACGAATAAAAAGGGCGGAAACCAAGTTGGTTTCCGCCCTTTTTTATGTCACGTTTTTTTAAGTATCCTATCGCCACATAAACCGTATGAAGGACAACTACAGCTCAATGGCTGGCATACTAAGCGATTCTCTTTACAAAGAAGCGTCGTGGATACGTTCTAATGCCTGCACTCTTTTTAATTGTTGTGCTGAAAATGTACTACTACGAAGTGAGGCTATAAGCTCAGTTTTAAGCTCGGGGCTTAAGCTAGGATCATCCAGAATACTCACCCTGCTTTCTAAGTATTCATTCAAATCTGTGTCAAACTTCTGCCTTTTCTCATCTAGCTCATCTAACCGCTCGACCGCTTCCTCGTCCACAAGTTGAGCTCTACTCAAGTATCTTTCTTGCTCGCTCAGAGATTCGGTCTGTGTGAGCTGATTCAGAAGGGTAAGGTTTTTCTGACTTTCTTGTACATATTCAGGCTGTTGTGCCAGCATGCTTTGCCATTGTTGCTGGAATTCTTCGGTATCTAACCCATCTTCCTGTAAACGCAACTTTTCTAAGGCAAGCTCTCTCATTCGGTTATCATGCTCAAACAACAATGCCTGCTCTTCTGCTGTAAAAAATTGTAATTGCAAAGCCAATAATTGATGATGAATATCCATTAGTTCGTTCAGCCCTAATGAAGAATAGCCCGAAGGTACATCAACGCCTTTCAAGGCAGCTTTGTAAGCGGCGTACTTAGCGAACAGCTCAGGAGTTATCTGAGAGTTCGGATTCGATTTTTGGAAATTTGATACATTGTTCTCAACACTTTCTAGCTCTAACTCCACTAAGCCTGACATGAAGTATTCCATTGTATCTTTGGCTGAACTCTCATCGATTTCCGTATCCTTTTGAGAATCTACTTTCATCGAAGATAATGATTCACTTACCTGATCAGGTTGCGAACTCGATAAATAAAAGACCGCGCCCGTCATTACCGAGGCAATCAAGAATGTAAATAACAGCGTGGTCTTTTTCATAATGTCACCAATTTAGAATTACAAACCCGCAAGCTTCAAGCGGTTTGCGTGCTGACGGTAAAGTGTTGCAGGGTCGGTTTCAAATAGATGATGGATGCCCAACAACCCGTTGATCTCATCTAGATGATTCATTTTGTAGTCGTCACCAATCACTTTTCCTAAGTGAGCGCTGCACACCCCAACGAGCCCATCGCTTGGGCCATCAAAAGCAAGTCCAAGGATCGTCATGGCACCATCGGTAGGATCGAGAAGATTAGTAAAAGTGGATGATCCTGTCCATGAGTAGTAATACACACCATTAGCAGCTTGCCACTCACCATCACCACATTTAGAGGTAGGAACACCTTCAGGGTAATACTGATTAAACTCTAATGAGCCTTCGGTCGTCAGTGCATCAAGCGATGCTAGTGGATCTTGCTCTAAGTCAGATCCGCCAGAAAGTAAGTTAATTAAGGTTGTTAGCCCCCCAGCCAATTTAACTGCAATCGCTTCTGCTGGTGAACCTTCTTCAACATTACCTCGAACTAAATCAGCTACTTTAGACCCTTTGTGAACACCGCCAATACTCGTTACCGATGCGACTAGATCTGGTCGAACTGAAGCAACATACCTCGCGGTTGGCCCACCATGACTATGGCCGACCAAATTGATTTTCTCAGCCCCTGTTGCAGCTAACAATGTTTCAACTTGAGACAATAATTGTTCCCCTCGCACTTCAGAGCTATTGGTCGCAGAGACCTGCGCAACATAAACACTCGCACCATCTTTCGTCAGTACTTCAGGTATGCCATAGAAATAATCCATACCAGCCAGTGAATCGAACCCAAATAACCCATGAACCAAAACAATCGGATATTTCGTTTCTGTATAACCGCTTTGCTCTAAAGCAGAAGTGCTCGCCCCGGCATGCACATTCAAACTAGAAATGTACAATGCAACTAAGATAACTATCTTTTTCAACGTCTTTCTCCTTAAACACATTAGACCTCGGATGAGAAAAACAACGTAGAAGATTATTTTGGAAAGGCACAATCAACAAAGTCAATTTCGTGAACCAACTTTAATATTCAACAGAAGTGTTAAACATAATTATTCCTACTTACTAAATTAGAATTAACTTATTCATTTATATTGATATTTTCCTGTTTAAAACAAGGGAAAATAAAAAAGCGCCCCCATTAAGGAAGCGCTTTTATCGTTATTTATTATTCGTATTCACTATTGAGAATAAGGTTCACGTTGAGGTGACTCTTCTACGTAATCAACAAAGCTTTCGCCACTAAGTTCTGCCATTACTTGCACGTCAGACACCACGAGGAGAACTCGCCGATTTTGCATGTGATCAAGTATTTCAATTCCATGCTCCGTCATATATTGAGAGGCCTTCTCTTCGCCCCCTTTAAGGTACTTAACGTAATATCGATGAGAAATCGTTGTCTCATCTTGTGTTTGAACGACGTCTTCAGTGGTTAACTTGTTTGCCCTAACCTTAGAGTTAATACCATAAATGGCGACCATAGTTAGCGTAAACGCAAAGAACGATTTAAAAACTAATTTGCTTTTCATCCGTCTTCTCTACTGAAAATTTAAACCCCAACTCACCAGCTTCCCTGTGTCTTGAGCTCCACTATCAACCACACTCAGAACCCACTCACCTTGTGAATCAAACCCCGTGAAATCAACGCTATAAGAGGTGCTGATATTCGCCTGCCCGCCTCCAGTGTTGCTGTGTAATACAACTTGCCCACCACTAGCAGAGGTAAGCACGACTTTAAGATCGCCGATATAGGTATGCTCGATATTAAGATCAATGCTCACCTGACCAGAATCTCCCACTCGTAATACATCAATCGAGCTATTAATCCCTAAAGCCGAATTATCTGGGATAACAACCTGATCATTATTAGTGTAACTCGCCTCACTTCCTGTATCAGTAGAAGAGTCGGTGCCATTATGTTTCGCTAATAGCGTCGCGCCTTCGTAGGCTGCATAGCCGTAGACTAAAAC
>NZ_JAKJSW010000274.1:0-4694 GCF_050337375.1 Vibrio makurazakiensis
ACTCTCCACCTTCGTGAATCCTTTTCCAACAGCAAACTAGGTCTCTAATAGAGTCACCCGAAACGTGACTAATAAATTTCTCTAGAATTTCAAAAGCCGATGATATTGAATTATACGAAGTCGAATTTACTAATACTTCATGAATCTCTTTATAAACTTTCGCTAGGTACACTTTTGCTTTTTGATCATCATGGGGCTTAGCAGCGAAATAATCTATCGCTTTTAGCTTCAAATCATCCATTCTCGTTCTCCATTAGGTACTCCATGATGTCATCTTCTACCTGTTCCGCAGCCTCAACAGAGTAATTACCTTTAACATTTAGTAGAAAATGCTCGGTTGCCTTAAGCAACTGTCGCTGAACTAGGTAATCTATTCGGTTTGAAACTTCTTCCAAATCATTTCCTTTATGGACGCGTAGATACCTGAAGCATTTTTCTTTTTCTACGGTATCAAAAAAAGCAACAAAGCCTAAAATTTGTTCATCAAGTGGAATTACCACTTCATTAGCTAGAACCAATGTATCTCTCAAGACTCCATGAACTCTGTCCGAAGCAACAACATCTGGGGAAGCAAACTCTACTGCTTCAGCTTTTCTTTCATCTATGAAGCTAATTTTCATAAGAAGCTCTTGGAGCTTATTAAGTAAATCTGAGTGGTCTCGACCTTCACCTGTATATGAGATTAAGTTAATTCCATACACTTGCTTGTAGTAAGCTACTTTAGTTTCACAATTTCTCATAAAGGCCCAAAATTCAATATTTTGGGGTTCGACTACGTGGATTAAGTAATCTCTTACGTGACCAAAATCAGGGTCTTCTAATCCCGCACCAATAAAAACAAAAGTTTTTGCTTGAATTAGGTTTTTTAAACTTTCCATATCARTACTAAGTCCGTACTTTTCGGAATTGTATTGCTTGAAGTCTAAAATTATCTTTTCTGGTTTAGTTATGCAGCCGTGGTACTTGTATATATAATCTTTCAGCTTTCCCCTTACTATGCCATTTAATAACTCTCGATCACCTTTATGAACCACTTGCAACTGACTTCCAGCTGCTTCATATGTTTTCTCAAGTAAGACATCGTAATTTGGGGTGATTATGGATGAAGTAGGTAGCTGGGCTATTAATTCATGAATTTTTTGTGGGACAGCCGAGCGGAAAATATCACACCTTTTATCGCTGAAAAAGTCAGCTAAAGATTTGCCTAAACCTTCTAGCTCGGACGTCAAAGCGCAAGCTGCATTCAAAAGGTTGTCTTCTTCTAGAAATGCATTCGCAGCGTCAACATTACCGCCTAACCCATTGGTATAATCTCTCAACCATGAGACTAATACCCACCATGATGGAAGACCCGAAGGCACAGAAACACCCGAGCCAATAAATAGAATTGTATCTTGGTCAAATTCTTCGGCTAAATCATTTAACAAACTCATCCACATCCTTTTCAATAGGAAATACAACAATCATTTCTATAGCTCGAAATGGCACAAAGCTACATTATCCCCAAGAATTTACTCACTCCGAGTTAACGATACTCACCCTTAGTCCCTTGATAGTCAATGTGTTTTGTAGAAACCCATTGGTGAATGTGAAGCCCCGTTTTACGCTATGCTTCAGATTAGCTACATTACAAAAAGTAAGTCAAACAGCTCTGTGTAGTTTTGAGCTGTGGGAGAGCGTCAAATTGAAATGGGGCAGGTACGATTCAACATTGGCTCGCTGAATCGAAGCTGCACAGAATTGAGTATTAAACAAACATGAGAGTAGATATGCGGACATATCAACCTACTCTATTGGTGAAATCCATCACTAGGGATAGAGGCATAGTATCGCAGGCTACATAACAACAGTTGCTTTAATCGGCACTTTTTGACGAACAGGATCATGTTTTAATACTGACTCATAATCTGTCAGTAGCAAGCGTCCTGTTGGGTTCATGATACTGACAATGCCACCAACAACCACGCCAAGCACTATACCTGTACCTCCAGTGCCAATAGTCATAATAATTCCAAGGGCCGCGCCAGCTCCCATCGCATTGTTCCCTACTTTTTCCGCTAGCTCTTTACCTTGAATGTCACCATTGTAGTATTTATATAGATCCCAAGCGCTTTCTATAGCGAATACAGCAACAACTCCAGCGCCTCTACCAACGGCTTTGGCTGCAATGCCACCCATTGCTTTTTGAGCAGCATAGCGCTTTGCATGCGCAGTAACAAAAGTAACTAAAGCACCACGCATCGCAGATTTTACAGCTCCTTCAAGCCCAGCTTTCCCGATACGTTTTACAGCTTTACTAAGCGGAACGCCTTCTTTTTGACACTGTAGAGCTTCAACAAAAGCTGATACAACACCACCAATCAATGCAGCTTGAACACACGCATTTACAACCTCTTTGCCAAGGTTTTCGATTTGGTCGTTAATGTGTTTGTTTAGAACAGCTTGGGCTTCTTCTGAAAGGTATCCCTCAGGTGAGGCTGCAATTGTTGCGGCATCTTCTGCCGTGAATTCATCACCTTTGATCCCATAAGATTTTACAGTGTTATTGTAGTTATCTAAGAAAGCTTGGAATTCATGGTCGCTAATGTTTTTTCGCCCTAGAGCGTTAGCTATTTCTTCTTTACTGAAGTTGCCAATAAAACCAACACCTTGATACTTGGACAGACTATTGATGTTGGTCGTTGCATCATTGTTACACTTAGCTTGCCAACCCGCTCCAGTTTTATCTACACGTAGTTCAATGAATGCCTCTTTATCAGCCATAGATTCAAACGAATCAAACTTGGCTTTATCTTTCAGGTCAAGAACAACAATATCGATACGTTGATGATTTCGTAAACCAAGATCATCCGTTGTAAATGCTCTTACGTCCTTGCCCTGCAATTTGGCATTCTTATTGAAAAATATGACATTGAGGCGTTCAAAAATATCACCTTTGTACTGTTCAGCTGATACGTTTCCTCTAGCACGGTTCCCTGTTAATTCACCCGCAATTTGAGAGCGAAGAGTTTCTTTCGCTTCACGAAGAGTCTCGATGTTGATTACCGCTTCTTCAGCAGCTTCCTCCCCCTTACCCGTTCCGATTATAAATGCAGCAACATCTGAATATTTTTGGTTTGGGTGTTTGATGGCTTCTTCCCATAAAGACTCAAGCTCACGCATGCCACCGAGATTGTCACCTTCTTTGAACACTGGGGTCTCAAACTTACTATTAAAGAGAACACGTACATCAAATGATGAATCCGTTGGAAAGACTGTTTCTCCTAGCCAGGGCATTAGGCGTTCAACTGCTTGATCAGTCTCTTCAGCAGTTTCTTTTACGATGTTTGGGAACTTGAAGCGGGTAATGGAACTATACTGGTAGCTGCGCTCAATAATAGGGACAATATGACTCAAAAGGACGAGTGCAGGCTCGGTAGAGCTAAACCCAAAGGTAGCTATTCCCTTCAAGAACTGATTTCTCTTTTWAACCCTATTCTGTACATTGAAATTCAACAGGAATTGGCTTCGTTTGTTGCTTTTCTTTATGTCAAAGCCAAGCTCATCAGCAACTGCATTACGGATCTTGAAGTACGTGTTATGCGAACCAAACTGATTCTTGATTGAATTGGAGCCGAACTTACAAATCTCATTAGAAAGCAAACGAGTAAAGTACTTCAAACTCGCCTGCCCTACAGGTATTCCTTTAACTTCAGAGTCGTGAGAGTTCTTTTGAACAATACAGCCCCAAATAATCTGAAGCTCTGTTTCAGYTAAACCACGGAGTGCTTTCTCAAGGTCAGAGTCCATAGCTGGATAAGATGTAGAGAGCGAACTGTGAATTTTTTGAAATGCACTTTCGATATCCAAAATGTTGGTAGCAGTATATCCCTCGCGAAAACAGGATTCGAGATAATGCCTTAAGTATTTWTGTTTTTTTGCGTTAACGTTAAGTCTTGCAACGCGACCACCGAGCAATGCTTTTTCAATATAATCAATGATCGCAATGCGCTCTAGGTGCATTCCAACCACTGTTTTGGCGAAAGATAAACGACCTTCGGTATATTGGTCTAATCGTTCATCTTCGAACCCTTTCACAAATGCGCGAATACTCTTAGCTACTGAATTGGGCTTTTGCTTTTTAAAGTCAAAAGGTGAACCAATAAACTCATCAACTAAGCGATCGGCCATTAAAGTACGATGCTTGTCATTGATAGTAAACTCACCCATACATAGTTGCGCAAACTCAATCGCTTGTGGATCATTAGTTGCTAATGCTTTGGATTCAATAGAAAATTTAGATATTGTTGTCATGCTTTTCACTACATTCTGTAATCTAAATTAATTTTACCATGTGGCAATCTGTAAATTAACAACAATCACAGAATTCATAGATAAAACTATCTAAATGAACAGCAGCATACGGTAAGTGTTCGCTATAGCACAAAGCATACGTTGAAAAATGTTCGCTATACCTGAAAGCGACATTCGATTTTCAAATTAATGTGCCACTATAGCTAAAGTGCTTGATCGCGCACCGCAAATGCTTTTTAACGCAGTAGAAGTGCGCCATGACGCAGTGGATATTTGGAAGAAATAAGAATATTATTTGAGTTAATACAATATTTTTTCGTTGAGCCTTATATTAAAATTATAACTTTAAAATAGTTATAACAGTTATGATAGTTATAACACATTTTATTGAGGGAATGTAG
>NZ_JAKJSW010000275.1:0-4663 GCF_050337375.1 Vibrio makurazakiensis
ATCAAAGATTTAGAAGCGACTCAGTGTAAATAACAGATATCAAACTTTCATATCGAGAAGTTGGGTTTCATAATTAAGACGGGACTTTGTTCCCGTTTTCGTTTAGATTGTCCCGCTCGCGTCAATATTAGAAAAATAATTCGCTTGTTATGATAACGGAACAAAAAACAGCTAATGTCAACTTTGAGAGTCTTCTCAAGATCTTTACTGTACCTGAAGGTCCTGACTCTACCCTGACCCAAATCGAAGACAAACTTTCGCAAAATCTTAACCAATTCTTGCGAGAGCACATTGTTGCTGAAGAAAAACCCCTAAAAGAAATCGAAAAAGACTTCTCTAATGCGCATATTCCAGAGCAACCGGAATTTGTTTCAGAGCATACAGAGCATCTACTCGATTCTTTGGTTTCACATTCCGTGCATACATCGTCGCCAAGCTTCATTGGTCACATGACCTCTGCACTGCCTTACTTTTTGATGCCTCTATCTAAGATCATGATTGCCCTCAATCAAAACTTAGTAAAAATCGAGACATCTAAAGCTTTTACCCCACTTGAGCGCCAAGTATTGGGGATGTTACACCGCCTGATTTACCAAGATAACGACGGCTTCTATTCAAAGTGGATGCACAGTGCTAATCACTCTCWGGGTGCTTTTTGTTCTGGTGGCACAATTGCGAATATCACAGCGCTGTGGGTTGCCCGAAACAACGCACTTAGAGCTCAAGGTTCTTTTAAAGGTGTTGAGAAAGAAGGCTTGTTTAAAGCCATGAAACATTACGGCTATGAAGGGCTAGCTATTCTTGTTTCTGAGCGAGGTCACTACTCTCTTAAGAAAGCTGCAGATGTCCTAGGTATTGGACAAGAAGGACTGGTATCAGTAAAAACAGATACCAACAACCGCATTTGCCCCCAGGATCTAAAGCTTAAAATCCAGCAATTAAATGAGCAACGAATCAAGCCTTTTGCTGTCATTGGCGTAGCAGGGACAACCGAGACCGGTAACATAGACCCTCTTGCTGAAATAGCTAAAGTTTGCCAAGAGTTCAACTGTCACTTCCATGTCGATGCGGCTTGGGGTGGCGCGACGTTAATGTCTAACAACCACCGTCATCTACTTGATGGAATTGAACTCGCAGACTCTGTAACAATTGACGCCCATAAACAGCTCTATATCCCTATGGGTGCTGGTATGGTGCTATTCAAAAAGCCTGATGCTATGACGGCCATTGAACATCATGCTCAATATATTTTAAGGAAAGGCTCTAAAGACCTAGGCAGCCACACCTTAGAAGGTTCTCGCTCGGGTATGGCGATGTTAGTTTATGCGAGCATGCATATTATTAGCCGTCCAGGTTACGAGCTATTGATAGATCAAAGTATTAATAAAGCTCGTTACTTCGCCAACCTTATTGAACAGCAAGACGACTTTGAACTAGTGAGTGAGCCAGAACTTTGCTTACTAACCTATCGCTACTTACCTCAACAGGTAAAAGTTGCGTTGAATAAAGCAAATGTAGCTCAAAAAGAAGAGTTAAATGAACAGCTAAACGAGCTCACGAAGTTCATACAGAAAAAACAACGTGAAACAGGTAAATCGTTTGTCTCTCGAACGCGTTTAAACCCTGAAAAATGGAATCGCCAAAATATTATTGTTTTCCGAGTTGTCTTAGCGAACCCTCTAACAGGTAATGACATTCTAGATTCAGTTCTGGCCGAGCAACGTGAAATAGCTAAACTAGCGCCAAACCTGATGAAAAAAATCAGCCAACTTGCAACCGCCATCACAGATTAACCTCTCAAATATAGTTACATCAAAATGAAATTTTCTTTCGCTTTGATGTAACTAACACATCATTCTTGTACTAGTTTTATACAATTGAGTATATTTCCGCCTCCAATTTTGTAGTTTTCTAAAATTTTGTTGAGGTTTGTCATATTCTTAAGCATTCATCTAGGCTTTTAGTATTAGCTAAGCTTTAGTTAGGTTTATACTTACCTTATGGTGCTGATTATCTATATCTTTTAGGAATTGAATGTGTAAAACACATGTTTTCTTCCCTCCTTCCCCGGTCGGTTTGATATTAGTTAGCAAGTTGTTCTCTATACCCTCGTGAACACTATGAATACATTAGAAAAAATACAAAAAAACCTAGAAAATTTCAGTAAGTCAGAGCGTAAAGTCGCAGAAGTTATTATGGCTTCACCTCAGACTGCTATTCATTCTAGCATTGCTACTTTAGCGAAAATGGCTGACGTAAGTGAGCCAACTGTTAATCGCTTTTGCCGTCGTTTAGATACGAAAGGTTTCCCAGATTTTAAATTACACTTAGCTCAAAGCTTAGCCAACGGAACCCCTTACGTTAACCGTAATGTAGAGGAAGATGATGGTCCAGATGCCTATACTCATAAGATTTTCGAGTCGACAATGGCATGCTTGGACGTAGCTAAAAACAGCTTAGATTCAATGCAAATCAATCGTGCTGTTGATTTGCTAACTCAAGCAAAACGTATCTCGTTCTTTGGCTTAGGTGCATCTTCAGCTGTTGCCAAAGACGCACAAAACAAGTTTATTAGATTTAATATTCCAATCACTTGTTTCGAAGATATCGTAATGCAACGTATGAGCTGCATTAACTGCAGTGACAATGACGTGATTGTTTTGATCTCTCATACTGGTCGAACGAAAAGCCAAGTTGAAATTGCTAACCTAGCACGTGAAAACGGCGCAACGGTTATTGCTATTACAGCGAAAGATTCACCATTAGACAAAGCAAGTTCGCTTTCAATTTCGTTAGATGTACCTGAAGACACCGACGTATACATGCCTATGGCAAGTCGTGTTGTACAAATGACTGTAATTGATGTGTTAGCAACTGGTTTTACGCTACGCCGTGGTTCAGGCTTTAGAGAAAATCTAAAGCGCGTAAAGGAATCGATTAAAGATTCTCGTTACGAAAAGTACTCACAGTTCTAATAAAAAAGCGGAGCAAGTAGCTCCGCTTTTTTGTATCTAACAACTTCGTTATTCAGTTAAATATCTTCCCCGCACCCACTATCCTAATCACTTAACTTACCGCTTACCTCTTCTATTCAAACGTCAGTTAAACTGCGAGACAGAAAGCTATTCAATATTAGATAGTCCAGCTATTACCTTTTTCACTAACGCTCTGCTCCGCTGAAAATGAGTTGATGACGGAAAACTTAGGTTCACAGTATTGCTCGACTATATCGACATCTGAATGGCAATAAGAAACTTGCTCTAGAATATCTATCAAGCGCTGATAGTTAAGAGGTAACGGATTGCCTTTGATAGCAACCGATTTTAGCGAATCTAAAGCAACCTCGTTAAGTGAGAGTTTGTGAATCCCATAGGTACTTAGGCTTGGGATCGACAACATGTTCAGAACACCTTGTAACCAAGTGATTGAGTCTTCGATTTCAGCCCTTGAGTTCTGCGTGACTATTTGTGCGACTTTTAGGTATCGTTCTAAAATATCATTTCTACCTAATTCTGTTGCGACAGCGATATTCTCCGCCATTACATAAGGAGCAAGGCGACCTGTAATAACACTATGTGGTGCATTTAACTTGCCACCAAGCGCCGACGCGAGACCATGAGCTGCCCCAAGCTTTGCATTGGTTATCGCCATTCCACCAAGCATAGCCGCAAATGAGATAGCCTCTCTATGTTGTGGTTCATCCCGCAGGCATGCTCCTTCAATTGAATCGCTAAGCTTACGCAGCCCTTCTTCACAGATCATATCGGTTAATGGGTTTGGTTGACCACAAACATACGCCTCCATTAAATGAGTAAATATGTCCATCGCGCCACGCCCTGAAGTAAGAGGGTCTGTACCGTAGGTGAGTTTAGGATCAATGATCGCTAGTTCGGCAAGCATGTCTGGACTACGAAGGCTTATCTTTACCTGATCTTGCCCAGACTTTAGCACCGCGTTTTTGGTCACCTCAGCCCCCGTACTTGCTGTGGTCGGAATTGCGATAAAAGGAAGAGGTTTAGCTTTCAATGGAACATTTCTACCAACGACTYCAACGTAATCATATAAATCGCCTTGATTTGGGATGATCGCTGCTAACGCTTTTCCCATATCGATGACGCTACCACCACCAATTGAAATCACCATTTCAGGATTAAACCGCCGAGCTGATATAGCAGCTTCCTCGACCATTTTTATATTTGGCTCTCCACTAATCGCAATATGTTGATAACGCATTGATTGAGACTCAAGGTAGTTAACAATGACTGATGCGCGGTCCAAGTTTTGCCCTGTTACCAAAAGAACGCTATAACCAAATTGATTAAGTAACGACAATGACGACGTTAACGAACCTTCCCCGAAAATAATTCGAGTAGAAGTCATAAATTGAAACATCGGAGTACCTCCCATAAAACCTACAACTATTCGTTACAAACCTGCCGATTAAGGTTTATGAAGATCACACATTGATAGAAAGTTGGTGCTTTACGTCTCTATCAATATTCAACATTTCACTCACAACCAATGCAACTGGTAACGTATTATTTTTATTGTCATTAATCTTACTTGTAAGTTAACTATTTTTTCAAAATTGGCGTCACATCTTGGAGAATAGTTATAAATAGCCAAGATTAGATAAAGCACTGACTATTATTTCAACTGATAG
>NZ_JAKJSW010000276.1:0-4594 GCF_050337375.1 Vibrio makurazakiensis
TTCATTTCCCCTGCATACTCTATATCTATGCTTTTTTCTCTTTTCATCCAATTTATACGCAAAAGAACCTTGGTTTTTAAGGGAAGTCTTTAACACTCACTCAGTAAAACCAAATGCAGCTTACTATGTAAATGATGCAGGGTTATTCGAATGCGGGCTGGATAGCGTCGTTTTATGTAGCGATGAAGTTAGTTACTACACCACCAGGCTATTTATGGAATTACACATTGAGAACGAACGGGTGGATAAGGTGGTGATGGCTCTAGATTTCTCTGCGATTAGTTATAGCCAAATCCAGTTAAATCTCCGTAAGGATGGTTTTCAGCTTGAAGAAATTACGATTGAAGGTGAAAGGTTTAGTGTAAGGGAGGCCTTATTGAATTACGACCACAAATCGTTGGTAGGTGCTACAGCGAAGATAGTGCCTAACGGTGCGGCATTAAGTCAAATAGACAAGGAATTGGTTGAATTTATTAACTCTCGACCGAGCAATGCCCGGTCGATGAGTGTTTGGCGTGTCGCGAATGAAACTAGCCCAGTAGTGATGCTGGAAAAAGATAGCGAGGAAATTAGGCTCAGCCTAGATCGCTCTAATTGAAAGGAGGATTAGATTGCTGAGGATATTTTTCAAGTTCATCTGACCAACTGATTCCTTGGGTTAGATCTACCGTGCCTGTTACCACACTTCCATCAATGGCGTTGTATAGAACATAAGGAGCGTCGGCTAAGTCACCTTCTAAGCTATAAAAATGGCAGTAAGAAAAGTATCGCCTACGCTGCTGTATAAATACTTGATAACCCGCGTCGCGAGCTTGTTCAAAGCCAGAGAAGGGGACGTTCTCTGAATTTTCTCCGCCTAGCGCTGGGTTAGAGCTCGAATAAGTCCTATCAACAAAGTGGTCTGAGTTAGTGATATGCTGGAAAATCGTGTAACAAGCGTTAGGGCGGTTTATATCTCTTCTATCTTCTCTTACCGGGAAGCAACTTCCGGTCGCGCTAGATCGTAACCCGTCTATTTCAAAGTCGTCATTATATGGCCCGCCTACAGGTTCAACAGTATCACCACCTCTTGCAAAGCATGCTGCCCTATATACCTGCACGCCAGTATTGAAGTTTGCAAATAACCCTCTTGAAGCCGAAGTTCGTGCGTCATCAGAAAATGAAAGGAATTTTGGAGCTGCGGCTACTCCAATTATCCCTAATAGAACGATCACTGAAATCAGCTCTATTAAGGTGAAGCCTGWTGCGCGTGCATTATTTAATCTACTCAGAAAAGGGGCTATATAAAAGTCAGGTGTTATTAATAAATATATAATTCTCACACCAATTGTCAATCGGTATGCTATTTCGTTTTGGTTGAATTTTGCTAGCTTGAACCGAGTATTAAGCCATATCTACATGCTGTTAAGTGTGGTTATCTGATACAAATATCGTTAACTTGAAGGTTACTGCAATATGAAGTGGAATTTTTTTCAAAAACAACCATAATGCCCACTGTTTTTCTACTTTTAGGGCACTTTCTGTGAGCACTAACAAATTTTCTTCAATTAACCTAAAGCCAGAGTTGGTATCTAACCTGGATACTTTAGGTTATACCCAAATGACACCGATTCAAGCATTGAGCCTACCAACAATTCTTGAAGGCAAAGATGTCATCGGTCAGGGTAAAACGGGTTCGGGTAAAACTGCGGCATTTGGCCTTGGTGTACTACAGAACTTACGTGTGAAGCGTTTTAGAGTTCMGTCTTTAGTATTGTGTCCTACTCGTGAGCTTGCCGATCAAGTTGCTACTGAAATCAGAACATTAGGTCGTGGAATCCATAACATTAAAGTTCTGACTTTATGTGGTGGTATGCCTATGGGACCACAAATTGGTTCATTAGAGCACGGCGCACATATTCTAGTCGGCACACCTGGTCGTATTCTTGATCACCTTGAAAAAGGCCGCATTGATTTGTCGGAGTTGAACACTCTAGTACTTGATGAAGCAGATCGCATGCTAGATATGGGCTTCCAAGATGCGCTAGACGCTGTAATCAATGAAGCACCGAAAGATCGTCAAACACTTTTGTTTAGTGCGACATTCCCGAAAAGTATTAAGTCGATTGCTGACCGTATTATGAAGCAACCAGAAATGGTTAAAGTGGAATCGACACATGATCACTCAAGCATCCAACAGCACTTTTACAAGCTGGAAGGAACTGAAGCACGTGATGATGCACTAGAGCTTCTATTACTTCATCATCAGCCAGAATCTGCAGTTGTTTTCTGTAATACAAAGAAAGAAGTACAAAATGTAACAGACGAACTACACCACCGTGGTTTCAGTGTAACTGAACTTCATGGCGACATGGAGCAACGTGAGCGTGATCAAGCGTTAGTTCAGTTCTCAAACAAAACGATCTCTATCCTAGTTGCTACAGATGTAGCGGCTCGTGGACTGGATGTAGATAACTTAGATGCTGTATTTAACTTCGAACTTTCACGTGATCCTGAAGTACACGTACACCGCATTGGTCGTACTGGTCGCGCAGGCAGTAAAGGTGTTGCAATTAGCTTCTTTAGCGAAAAAGAAATGTACCGTGTAGCTCAAATTGATGAATACATGGATATGCCAATTGAGCCAGCGCAATTACCAGCTAAACCAAATGCTCAGCCATACCAATCACGCATGGCGACGATTCAAATTGATGGCGGCAAAAAGGCGAAACTGCGTGCTGGCGATATTTTAGGCGCATTGACTGGTCAAGGTGGCATCGACGGTAAATCAGTAGGTAAAATCAACCTATTTGCAATGCGTGCATACGTTGCTGTCGAAAAGTCTATGGCTAAGAAAGCACTGAAAAAAATTGAAGCAGGAAAGATGAAAGGGCGTCAGTTCAGAGCTCGTATTTTAAAGTAGTCTATTCTATTTCTAACCGCACATTGCGTCGCTTTGTGCGGTTTTCAAAAACACTCCGTTAGCCTAATTTTATCTTACCTGTCATCCAAGTACTTTTGTTATACGTCTTATTTATCCGGTCTAATTGAGTACAAATCGTTTAGATGACATCCTTGTTCACTATATATTTGTAGCGCTTCATCGCGGCACTCAGCCTCCAAGAGAATCGTTTTCAAACTACCGTCTTCGAAGTAGCAGACCTCATACTCCACCTGACCATTCAGTTGGCAAAGTTCAGCCATATAAACCTCCCTGTAATTAAGACTTAAAATAATCCGTTATTTACTTTTTAGAACTTCTATTTAGTAGGATTTTTCAGACCTGTGGGCGGATTTAACGATTACCAAATTAATTGATAATTTTCCTATTAACTTAATATAGCTCATTTATAGCGTTGTGTAGTGAGTCATGAGAAGCATTCTATAAACGTTATTGCCCTCAACTTTAACTGACGTTTTAAGACTATAATCAATAGATTAATGGGGGAGATAGAGATGATGGGTTTAAGAAAGTGGCTCGTGACACTAGTACTGGGAGGAGTACTGATGGGGTGTGGCACCAAGTTTCTCTATAACAACCTGGATTGGGTGATACTTGAGTATATTGATGACTACGTGACTCTTACTCGAGACCAAAAAACAATTTTGGAGTCACGTTTACAAGTATTGACGCAGTGGCACCGTAGCTCGGAGTTACCCAGCTATATCTCTCAGATTCAGTCGATACGTAGCAAAAGAAAGTCCGATTTAGATCAAGAGTTTGTACTGTCACAACGGCAAGAAATAACACAGCATATTAAAAATATCGCGGCTCAGATTGCTCCTGATGTTTATGCGTTTGCATTACAAGCGACACCCAAACAAGAGCAAGAATTTATAGAGAATTTTACTAGCGATCAGCAGGAGTATTTAGAGAAGTACTCAGGGTTAAGTGATACAGAAACTCGACAACTCTATAAAGAGCGAATTGAATCTAATGTTGAAAGGTGGCTTGGCTCGGTATCGACCGAGCAAGAAGTACTCATTCGTGAGTGGGCGAACGGTATGGAAATTACCACAACTGATTGGGGTTTATATCAAGAGAAAGTATTATCAACTCTAGAGCAACTGTTTCAGAACAAAGCCAATACTAGCTACTTTCAGCATTCGTTTATGACGTTATTCCTCGAACCTGAAAGTTTTTATTCATCAGCTCTTGCTCAAAAAATCCAATTCAATAAACAGCTTTCGAGCAATTATATTGTGCAAATTATCTCGACGAGTAATGAAGAACAGTGGCAACACTATCAAGAGGAACTAAAAGAAATAGAAGACCTGTTAACCGATCTTCTATAGCACTTAAGCATTGAGCTTATTTTGTTGCGCCTTTCCGGTTTATTGATTGAATAAACGCAAACCCTATCCGTAATTACTCAATAGTTTAGGTACTGCAGACTTACTTGTTTTGGCAATTTTTTGCATCAAAGAGAAAGTCGGTTGGGCTATATTATTATTTTCTTCCAATTCTTGTAGCATCACCAACCACAACTTCGCTGTCATTTCTGAATCGGCTAACGCTCGGTGAAAGACACCATCATTATCGATATTTTTAAAGCGAATTAGATCACCAAGTTTATGAGTTGGTGAGTCTTGGATAAGGCGGCGTGCAATAAGC
>NZ_JAKJSW010000277.1:0-4502 GCF_050337375.1 Vibrio makurazakiensis
CAAATCAGGCGATCGGTTCTTTTGTGGTTTTGGTAAGAATCGGCGTGTTAATACAGCTTGGCATATTGCAGGTGCTGAGTTCTTCCAATTCATGGAGGTTCATTACGGCATGGTGTCATTTCAAATCATCGAGATCACTGACGACAACTACCAGGAACTTTTGGTTAAGGGTGTGTTCTATGCCATCTAAAAAACCTCATAAGTACCATGATGAAATCCGTCCGGTTCAAGTCGATCACTTAGCGTTTTCATTTCCGTACAGTTCGTTACGACATTTAGATAACTCGAATGAACAAGATTTTATCAACATGCAATTTCCTGATTTCAAAAGACAAACGGTGAACGGACGCCACAATTCACCGGAAGCCATCGAGAAATCTATTGAGTTACATCGTAACAAATGTCGCAAAGTACTGGCTGATAGGTTCGATGAGTTCATGGCGAAAGTCTTTAACTTCCGTTTATCACCTATGCGTGCGCGTGGTTTGCACGGTTATGACGATTCAATGGTCATTTATGACTCAACTGGCACGGTTGAATGCGGTTTGGTGGGTGTTGGCGGTAACAATGACACGGTTTATGTACAGATAAATGGCTCAGGTTGCGCCAGATTATTCGACTTTACCACTCATAAAAAGGTGCATTGGTGGTTGTCACTTTTGGGGATCACTCGCCTCGCCCGTCTCGATTTATGCGTGGATGATTACACCGGTATTTTCGATTGTCAGTATGCCGAGAAATGCTTTTATGAAGGTGCGTTTCGTACTGCGACTCGTGGTCGTGGCCCGACAATGGTCCCACATAAACGCGTCTCACAAACCGGTGAATTGTTTGAAGAAGCCACGTTAGTTGGCTCTCGTACCTCCGCGGTTTATTGGCGGGTTTACAACAAAAAGTTTGAACAGAACATCGTTGACCCTGACGTGGTTTGGTATCGAAACGAAGTGGAATTGAAGAAGTGCGATTTGACACTACTCGCCTCGCCCGCTTCGGCCTTTGCTGGTCTGTGTGACTTTTCGGCCAGTATCGAACCGGCTGAACCCATGAAGATCCAACTGAACAAAAAGAAAGCCGGTCTTGAGTTCTTCGCTCGTATTGCCTGGGTTCGTCGCCAATGTGGAAAAGCCTTGGCAGAAGTGGTGTCGATGACTGACGGCGATATCGGTGAAGCTTTCGGGATGCTCATTCCGACTAAGCATAGACGCGCAAATTTTAACACGTCATTGGGTATTCCCGATGAATACACTAAACGGAAAATTGAAATTTTGGAGTCAAGAATATGCCCACAATAACTGGTATTGCCATCAAACGTTTCCCGAAATCGAACATGGAGTTCGCGGAATTATCCGTCCTACGTGCCGTGGAAGAAGTCGATAACGAGAAGTTTCAACAAACAGGAATTGGTTATTCGACGGACATTCCTTACAACAAACAGGCGTTGAAAATTGATGTGAACTACGCGCGTCAGCTGATCCAAACGCGCGCTTTTGTGCCTAATCGTGATTACGAATTGAGCTTCGGTGCAAACCCAAATGACCCGCTAGATATCTTGGTGAATAAGCTCAGTCCGGTCGAAGATGACATCAAAAAGCACTTTCAATCGTCTTTACCTAAGGCCTAATTGAATGCCATTGGTCACTGGATATTGCGCAAAAGTCATTTCCATTCAAAACGGCGATGCGGTGCTAACATCTAGTTTTACTAATGAAAACAAAGTGGTAGATGGAAAATCTGATTGTGATTGGTCGGTATTAGTTACAGGGTCKCTTTTTGAGRCTCAAMAACAGTTCGATGCYATGMGCACTCAGYCTCCTGTCGGCAGTGACTATGAATTAACGATAAACCCAGAGRTTTATACCACGGTTTCTGGGTGGATTTTGGTCTCATTCGTCTCTGGTCATGTACTAGGACGGATACTCAAAACGCTTGGCAAAGGCTGAGCACATTAAAAAGGTACATCTTATGAAAACAAAACTTCTTGGGTTATCCATGTTGGYCGCATCCGGCTCGACGTTCGCYGCTGAAGGCGATACTGCYGTAACCGGTGCRATTAATGCCGCAGTGACATTAGGYCAAAGYAACTACGGTCTTGTGGTGGTCGGCTTGATTGGYCTGGCTGCTCTTGGCTTTGGTCTTCGCGCCATTATGGGAGCGATGCGTTCGTAATGGGTGAACTYGCTTCAAAYGTTGTAACCATCCTGCTTGGGGTGGTTATGGCAAGCTCCTTTATATACGGCGTATATACAGGGATTAACGCCTCCTAAATGGAGGCTTTTTTGTCTCAAGGTGGCCTATGAAATCCCTCATTAATGCCTTCATCGCCCTGCTCTTTTTAATGATTGCGTGCCTCTATTTCATGGCCGATTCGGACGCAGCTGAGTGTCCTCCAGGTGAAGTRGATAAAGGTGGGATTTGTGTGTCTTCTTGCTCTATTTTGCAGGGAGAAAARCGMACCTTGCAYTGGGACGCGTACATYTAYGGTGAGCAGCCAACSAGTTATTGYTATGGCGTTGTYACGGGTGATACCGCTTGTCGCTTGAACAAGTCAGGGGCGATTGCCATTAGCTTCGACGATGCTCRACAATTTTGGTCGGGTGAGTTTACTTACACCGGTGCGACGTGCCCGTTTGATGAACGCGGTCGTTTCTTTGGTGGWACACCTAAGCCTTTCCCTTATGAGGGCGATGGCAATATGAACGGTATTCCAGACGATGAAGAAGATTGGGATGGTGATGGTATTCCCAATGGTGTCGATGAAAATCCGAGTGATTCTGACAATGTACTCAAGGACGAAAACAACAATCATATCCCCGAYAATTTAGAGCCTTTTGTTGACRCTCTCAGTGATATTGAAGTCGTGGATTATGACGTGCGATGYGCTGGAAACCCGCAGTGTACAGGCATCACCACCTTAGCCAATTCAGCGGAGAAAGTSTCTCAAACCAATCGAGATTTGGTGTYGGTSATTAAGGATTTGGGKACAGAWACCGCGGATAAGAATGATGTYCGAAGCCTCAATTACAGTATTACTCGRCTGCTMASSAACATGAACGATTCTATCGCGAACACTCAAAAGAGRTTGGTYGSTCAGRYYAGRMATTCCGATGATATCTTTCTCAGTTTCACCAAAAACAAGGTGCTTAAAGCGATTGAAGCCATTGATGCCAGMGGAGGTGGCTTAACTCAAACMCARGCTAATCAACTCACCACCGCTGCKGAAAAGTCGACCYTGGCCGCGACCGCAGCCAGCCTAAATGGTGGACTCATTAATGAGGTGTTTAATGTGCTGAGTGATATTGAATATTCGTTAGGTGATACACAAGGCAGCATTGATACGTTAGGTAGTGACCTCACTGACCAGCTTTCCGAACTGTCTACCAAGATTGATGGCATCGCCTCGGGTGGCGTTCCTTCTAATGGCACGGATTTAAGTGGATTAGAATCCGCCGTCACCGGCATACAAAACTTACTCGGCTCACCGAATCAATTCGTTCAACCCACACCTGGTGTATCCGGTGCATTTAAAACCAATTTCCTTTTCGGTGATGATGCTTTTAAAGAGTTGGAAGCCAGCATCGTCGATTTGAAAGACGAATATCAGGCAGAAGCTGCCCCGGCTCGGGACTTGTTGGGTATCAATACCGAGGGATTTCAAAGCGGGGATTTCAGTACCCATAACCTCACGCTGAAGAACTTCAACGGTGAGAATGTGGAATACGAAAACAAGGTGTTCAGCGCCCTATTAGACAATGCCGACATCATTAAATCCGTGTTGTTGTTCATTGTGGTGCTCATTGGTATACGCATGTTAGGGAGTGACTAATGGAAACCATTTACGCATTTTTTGATTGGGTGGCGTTGCAGTTTCAAACGTTCATCGACTTTATTTACGCGCTTCCTGATATGGCGAGTAACCTGTTTTCTTATCTTCAGCTTTTCATTATCAAGATGAAAATTACACTTCAAATTGAGTTCCTTAAACTCTCCTATTCCACCGCTAAATTGCTGCTGCAAGATATTGGTTTTAACGACCTGTTAGTGGAAGTCTTTAATGCGATGCCATCAGAGGTTCGGTTCTACTCATACGCTTTTGGTATTCCCCAGGGGCTGACCATCTTAGCCAACTTCATGACCACYGCTTTTGTTATGAAGATGAGTCGCTAGCCATGGCCATTACCATACGAACCGGCGCAAATGGCTCTTATAAGTCGGCTTATACCGCGTACTTTTCTATCTATCAGGCGCTTAAAGCCGGTAAAGTTGTCGTGACCAACATCGAGGGAATGCAGCCTCTTAAGATGATTGAAAAGCGCTTTAACATTCAGTTCCCGACTACCTCTAAACTACTTCGAGTCTCATCAAGAGACGCAGCCGGTGTGCATCTTTGGACGCACTTTTTCTGTTGGTGCCCCATTGGCGCATTGATTGTGATTGATGAATGCCAGGACATCTTCTCTAAGAATATCGGCTTTGACATGAAGAAAGTCACCTACCAGCCGGTT
>NZ_JAKJSW010000278.1:0-4475 GCF_050337375.1 Vibrio makurazakiensis
GGAATTAAGTTACGGCCAAAAATATCATCAAGCAGTACTGAAGCCGATAGTGTCAATACAGCTCAGTTAAACGTACTGCTTGATGATATTTTTGGCCGTAACTTAATTCCAGCGAAATCGAACCATGATTTGGAAAGTCTGGCTAAAAAAGTCATCACGCAAACGGGTATCGAAACCCTACTCTACGAGCATATTTTAAGCTCACCTCGTTACGCTGATCGTGTAGATATAAGAAGCGAACTCGGTGACAACTTTGGTTCAGTCTTTAAGTTTTCATCAAGCTATGTTGGTTACTTAGTTCCTTCCATCTACACCCCAACAGGGTTTAATGAGTTGGACCTATCTGTAAATTCACAAGTGCTTAAAGAGGCACTGCAGGCTTACGAAGGTGTTGCCGGCGCTTACCCTAGTGCACTTGAGTTGCACCGTATTAGCCGCGAGTTGAAGCAAACTTACCAAAATGATTACATTAACTACTGGCGAGACCTAATTCGTAACGTCGAAATTTTAGAAATCAACAACCCGACCGATCTTAACAATGTTCTTACTACTCTTTCAGGTGCCGCGAACAACCCGTTAACTAGTTTATATACGACGATCTCTAAATACACATTCGTTGAGTTAGCCATAAGTAACGAACCGGCAAAGGATGGAGCAAAGGCAGAAGTCCCAGAACAAGATCCAGATAAAAAGGAATCGGCTCGTCAGATTTCATTAAGCTTCCAAGATTACAAAAAACAAATATCACCCAATGACCAAGGTAAAAAGCCATTAGATGGGCTTTTACTGGCGTTCATTGATGCTAAAAAATGGGGCGACAAGTTCTATCAAACCAAAGAACCACAAAAGGTAGCTTTTGATACCCTATCGGCAACTTTGCAGTCGGGTAATCCCATCGCTACGTTAGCAAGCCTAGCGGATAACCAGTTACCTCTAGCGAATGACATTTCAACGAAAGTAGTAACACAGAGTAATGAAATGATTATGTCGCTTGCTCACGACTATATTAATACAGCATGGAAAACAGAGGTGTATGAACCATACCAGCAGAGATTAGCTTCATTTTATCCATTTAATCAAAAGTCGAAATCTGACGTTAGTGTCGCCGATGTTAAAGCTTTCTTTGTTAATAATGGCATTTTAGATAAGTTTTACAGTGCACGTTTGAGTGGCTTTATAAACAGCAAAGACGCATCCCCATACCTACCCGGCCTTTTGACCGGTACTGGCCTGATGTTAAGCCCAGATGTTTGGACGATGATGGATAAGGCAAAAGATATAAAAAGCGCACTATTCTTAGCGGACCCATCGAATGTACTTATTAACTTCCAGCTAAAAGCGGTCGACATGAGTTCAGACTTAACCGAGTTTTCGATTATTTCCGATAAGCCAATCTTCAGTTATCGTCACGGCCCTACTCTTTGGAGCCAGCAATCATGGCAAGGTGATGCAAAACTTATTGAGAAATTGGGCATAGAGTTGAATTCTCAAGAAACGACGATCGACAAACAAAATGCAGAAGGTACATGGAGTTGGTTCCGTTTAATTGGCCCAAATGTCAATTTCTCGACTTCTCAGGATACTCAGGTAGAGTTCAGCAAAGGGGAAAGTAAAGTTAAACTAACTATCAGAACTCAAGGTCAATCTAACCCATTTGTCCCAGGTTTTTTCTCCGCTTTCTCCCTACCTAGTGACATTTAGAACCTGCTGTGCCAATTAGCAAGCAGTTAGAACAACTTGATACGAATGCACACTCCCCTTTATCGTTAAGGGGAGTCAGTTTATTAAAGTCTTTCGGTTATTTTGACTTCCTTTCATTATCCCCCCGAGTATTACAAGCTAACCACAACGACTGGGGCGCTGTGGTTATCAAACAAGCAGAGTCCATCAAACATCGATTTTTCTTAAAAAATGAAGCCAAGTTCTTGGAACAGCATCCCAGCGAATATTGGCCAAAATATTGTGACTACTTTTCAGCGAAAGGGTTAGATTACTTGGTAGTTCAGTACATTAACGGAACGACACTTTCATCTTTGGGTTCTTTGATGTTACTAGAATCAAAGAAAACGACTGCCCCAACTGAGAGTAGTTTTATTGATATTAACTCATTAGAATCCGCTCTTAGTGCCCTACATAGCACTGGATATATTCACGGTGACATTAAGCCGTCGAATATAGTTTTCTCAGCGGATGAGAGCATGAAGCTCGTGGACTTTGGTTCTGTTAGGAAGATAGGAGTTCAACTCAGTAACGAGCGCTTTCACAGCTACACTGAGTCTTTCGCTAGTCCAAGCATGATCAGCGGCAACGACAAGGTCACAGTAATGGACGATTGGTTTAGTTTAGCAATGACACTCACTTGCTTATATACGGATCACTATAGTATTTCCAGCATACCTTCTCGTTACTCTTTAATAATCAATAACGCACAAAAAAACGGGTGAACATTCATTCACCCGCTTTATTTTGATTAATCCCACCAGATACTACTTCCTATGACGTTTCTCATAGGTACAGCTGTGTATCGCCTATTCGGGTATTAATAACGATTCCAGTCCACCAGCGACGGACGTTGCAAGCGCTTTAGGTGTTAAACTTTCTTTAACACTTTCTTTTAAAGTTTTTCCAGAGAAGAAGTCTTTAACTTTTTGCTTACGTACAGCCTTATTAAAGGCTTTCTCGTCAGTTCCCGGTATAAAGTTTGTTTCGCCTCTTGCAGCATTAAGAGCTTGTTTTGCACCCGGCTTGTTACTTTCCAAAGAAATCTCGCTTCCAGAAATAAAGGCTCTCGCTTCTTCTTGAAGTACAGAATAAGCTTTCAACGTGGACTTTTGGAATGATAACTTCACCAATGAAGGATCGGTACTCACTGGGCGGCCAAGTTTAGCTTTAATTTTTCGAGTCAATCTTGTCTTCATGCTTGGTGGTGGTGGCGTTACATCAGCAATACTTAAGAAGTTATAAGGAGAGCTATAACAAGGCATACACACCATATAAGWAGCGATAACTGGAATTTCTTCCATTTTCATTTTAAACCAATCGCGGAAAAAGTTAGCACCTAATACATGCTTCTTTTGATCAAGTAAAACACACTCTTTTTTGAACTTTTTGAATTTTCTCTCCATCACCCATTTGTCGTATAAGCCACGGAAAAAGTTAAAAATAGAGAGTACGGCTTTTACGATTCCGGTGACTGTCGCGCCAATACCAGAGCTGGCTAAGTTAATAGCAATAACACCACCATGAGCAAGTGCAATCATTGAGTCTTCAACTGCAACTGCACGAATTTCACCTCGAATTTTATCAATAACATCAGCACCAATTTTGGTTGTTGCCATTGAGCTTAAATGACGGGTTTTATGGTTATTAACTACTTTCCCTAAAGCAGAATACACTCGGCTAGCGGCTTCTTTAATATCATCAATCGCCGGTGCCAAATCAGCAAAGATCCGCTTCACAAGGCTTGGGATCATGCTTAATATTTGAGCTTTAATGTCATCCATCAAAATGCCTGTTATCGTTTTTGCATACTCAACAAACTTTTCTTTGATTTGCTCTGTAATGCTATCGACAACACTCGAAATGACAAACTTATCGCCAGTCACCGCTTCATGAATAGTATCAGTTAAGCTATTCACTTGAAGCGCCCCCGCAACCGCGATTTTTACTTTATCGACCTTAGTGACCCCAACTAAATCTGTATTCGCAAACAGTGACAACATGTCTTTTTGTATTGCGGTTAACCCAACGTTCGGCATAAATACATCCTCTATCAATCCAGAATACTCATATCAAACTTAAACCAGCAGGTGTTGAAATCTATGAGTCGCCTCTAAAGCTTTTATTTAACTATTTATCAATTAGAGGTTAACATATAAAATTGATATGTAAGGATGCATATTGAATATTTTCACTTGTCGTTCAAAGTTTCTTAAAGAATCGCTTTGAACTCATGCAAATCAAACAAATTACACTAGGCTTATTTAACAAGTAGTTGAATATTCAGATTAAGTTTTTAGGGACGAACAATGGATCAAAAGACCGTAGCCAAACCTATTATTCTGGTTGTAGACGACATTCCCGATAACATTCACACRCTTTCCGGCATCCTCAATGACAACTTCAAAATCAAAGCGGCGACATCTGGTGAGAAAGCACTAAAAATAGCGGCGACCTCCCCTAAGCCACACCTCATTCTATTAGATATTATGATGCCCGAAATGGATGGGTATGAAGTCTGTCAGCGCCTAAAAAGCAACCCCGTTACTGCCGATATACCTGTCATCTTCGTTACAGCAAAAACTGACGTTGTAGATGAACAAAAAGGATTCGCACTTGGCGCTGTTGACTACATAACTAAACCGGTTAGCCCGCCAATCGTAAAAGCAAGAGTCGCAACCCACATATCGCTTTACGATCAAAACTTAGCTCTTGCCTCTAAAGTTAAACAACGTACTGAAGCACTTGAACTTAGC
>NZ_JAKJSW010000044.1:0-28246 GCF_050337375.1 Vibrio makurazakiensis
AATACTAAATTAATGCTTATAATAAAATGGTAATTAGCTGAAAATTAGAAGTAATATTCAGCTAATTACTTTAAATTTAACCTGTTTTCTGGTCGTTGGACTTTATGTAAAGGATGATCCCTTCAACTTTGACGATCTTAACCTCTGTTCCAGCAGATAAATCTTCAGAACATCGTGCTGACCAGGTCGTATCTCCAAGCTTTATTCTGCCACCACTTCGGCTGAAATCTTCAGTCAAAAAAACAGTTTGCCCAATGAGTTGTTTTTCTCGTTGGTTGAGTTCGCGTGAATCGTCGGATTGCTTGTCTGACGACAGCTGTTTTCTCCACCAAAGCCAAGTTGTGATTAATGAGAAACTACCGAAAGAGACCCACTGAACTTGCCAGCCGATAGGAAGGGTTGACACTAAGACCCCAACTAGAATTGCTGAGATACCGAGCCATAGAAAATAACCTGCGGTTCCAAGTAGCTCTACAGCCAATAGCAGTAACCCTAAAGCAAACCAATGCCACAAGTTCATTTGTTCAAGAAGTTCTATCATAACCACCCCTTATTCTTAGTTGGTTATTGGTTATTGGTTATTGGTTATTGGTTATTAGAGTTGCTATCTGATTTTGATTGGCTGAACATTTCAGCAACACCCGCTATCGAGCCCATAAGACCTGTCGCTTCTAGAGGTAGCATGATCACTTTACCATTTTCAGCTTGCCCAATAGATTTAAGAGCATCGGTGTAGCCTTGTGCTATGAAGTAATTTACGGCTTGCATATCACCTTGCGCGATTGCATTTGAAACCATTTCAGTCGCCTTTGCTTCTGCTTCCGCAGCTCTTTCACGAGCTTCAGCTTGAAGAATAGCAGCTTGTTTTTGGCCTTCAGCTTTTAGAATTTCGGATTGTTTGTGGCCTTCTGCCTTTAGGATCTCTGCTTGTCTTACGCCTTCCGCTTCAAGAATATCAGCACGTTTGTTACGCTCAGCTTTCATTTGTGCGTTCATCGCTGCAGTTAGGTCTGCTGGTGGCTGAACATCTTTAATTTCAATACGGGTGACTTTTACACCCCAAGGGTTTGTTGCCTCATCGACGATAGTTAGAAGCTTGGTGTTGATCATGTCTCTTTGGCTAAGCATTTCGTCCAACTCCATAGAGCCAAGAACGGTACGAATATTGGTTAGGGTTAAGTTACGAATGGCATGTTCAAGATCGTTGACTTCATAAGCTGCTTTGGGAGCATCAATGACTTGTACGAAGCAGACAGCATCGATCATGACATTGGCGTTGTCTTTCGATATGACTTCTTGAGCTGGAATATCCAGCACTCGTTCCATCATACTTATCTTCTGACCAATTCCGTCAATGAAAGGGATGATTAAGTTAAGCCCTGGCTTTAGTGTTTGTGTATAACGTCCGAATCGTTCTACCGTCCAGTTGTTACCTTGAGGTACAGTTTTCACTCCAGCAAAAATAAAGACAACAGCAACGAAAATGAAGCCGCCAATAGTAATCAAAGCATCAATAGCCATAGTAAACCCTTAATATGGAAGTTGTTGATATTTAATGTTTTATACTGGCTCAAATTGTAATGATGGGCAAGTTTATAAATGAGAATTGAGGTGGGTGTTGACATAAATTAAGAGGGCTAATGATTTAGCCCTCAGGTGTCTATAATAATGGTGAAGACGTTTTAGTACAGAAGGGAGTACATCTGACGTCGGTATTTAGCTGCAATAGCATTGCCTTGGCCTAAAGCACTTAAAATATCCATAAAGGACTTTTTCATGTCACCGTCTAACGTATTTAAATCTCTGACTAAGAAGCCCCACAGTAGTTCTAGAGCTTCCTCATCACGATTGACTTGGTGATATTGTAAACCTAGTTCTGATGCTACTTGTGCATTATCAGGCGTATCTTTTAAGGCACTTTCTAATGCTTGAATTTCAGGGCTATCCGCAGCCTGTTTATGTAATTCCAACTTAGCCATTAGGGTTTTGTAATAGTTGTCTTGGTACTCAAGTGGGATGGTTTGAAGCTGAGTCTCTGCAAGGTCAAACTGTTGTGTTTCGAGTAAACATTCCGCAATCGCTAACTTTACTTCGCCTTTCATCTTTAGTTCTTCTGGAAGAGCTTGCATTGCGTTTAAGGCGGCAGCATGGTCACCCGCTTGCATTGACTCTAGAGCTTGTCTCAGTGCTAATTCATCTTGGCTTGGTAGGTGTTTAGAAAGCATAGTGGTGATGGCTTCAATCGTTTGAGGGCCGCCTAATCCATCTACTGCTTGTCCGTTAACAAATAATGCAATAGTAGGGAGAGCTTGCACCCCAAATTGGCTTGCGATGGCTTGTTCTTGCTCGCAGTTCAAAAGTGCTAGAGTGAACGCCCCGTTATATTGCTGAACTAGACTCTGTAAGTCTGGGATAACTTGAGTACTTTCTTGGCTCATTGGTGCCCAAAAGTGAATAAGAACAGGGGTCTGCATTGACCCTTCAAGTACTTGGCGAAAGTTCTGTTCGTTGAGCTCAACAATGTGTGGAGATTGCATCGAAGTTCCTTGCGTATGTCATTGGATATATAAGAAATATGGGGGAGGAGCGAGGTAACTTCAAGCCCGGCCACAAAAAAACGCTACGTCTCAATTTGTAGTTGTTAACTCAAATGAAGACATAGCGTTTGTTAGTGGGTGACTTGGAGCTTGTACGAGTACTCAAAACAGCAAAAATATCGCAATTACGACACTCACACTGACCCAGTTAATTCGATTTAATGACAATTATTCGCCTCAAAAACATAGATTATCTAGAAAGTGGTAAACCAGAATGTAGATAATGACATCTCAATGTTACGAACAAATTACATTGTTTCAGTGAATTTACGCTGCCTTACGCAGAATATGGTCGAGCCAGCGGTTAGGAAGGACTCGCTTTAATACAGAAAATACTTTTGTAGGTGTTGTGATCCTATATCTAAGCTTTGGTTTTTTTGCCGTTAAAGCATCAATGACAGGGGCTATACAACTTTCAGCGGGCAACACAAACTGATTGTTAGATGAGTCATTTTCAAGTCTTTGGGCTTGCTGTTGGTATTGTTCTTGATGAGGGCTATTTTCTATATTTATCCAGCGTTTAAATGCAGTCAGTGCATTGGCTCGAAACTGAGTTTCGATTGGGCCGGGTTGAATAAGTGATATATGGATATTGGTATTGTGGAGCTCTAATCTTATGGTGTCGGTCCAACCTTCAATTGCGAATTTAGAAGCATTGTATGCTCCTCTATATTTCATTGCGGCAAAACCAAGAACTGAGCTGTTTTGAATAATTCTACCTTCACCATTTTTCCTAAAGTGTGGCAAAAGGTGACGTATAAGATGATGCCAACCAAAGAAGTTAGTTTCAAATTGTTCGCGTAACGCGTCGGTCGGTAAGTCTTCAAGAGCACCAGGTTGCCCATATGCCCCATTATTAAATACTGCTGTCAGTTTACCGTTAGATAGCTTTATCGCGTCATCCACCCCTTGTTGGATACTGTTTTGACAAGTTAAGTCCAATTGAATACAGGTTAAGCCTTCAGACTGGAGTCGTTGAACGTCATCAAGGTAGCGGCAAGAAGCTATCACCTTGAATCCTTTGGAGTGCAAAGCATGCGCGCAGGTGTAACCTATGCCACTAGAGCAGCCTGTTATGAGAACGGAAATCGACATACAAAAGCCTAAAAATTACAGATGCTGATAGAATAAAGAATTAGTCTATGTGTTGTAAGAGGTTTTTAAGCGCAGGTTCAATTCGAGAGTAACTAAATATGAAGCCGACTTCAGTTAGCTTCTTGGGTTTGGCTCGAATGCTGTCAAACAGTAAACAAGAAGACTCACCCATAACCACTTTCATTACCCACTTGGGGGTGAAGAGTAAATGAGGCCTTTTAAGAGTTTTCGCTAGTGAACGGCTAAACTCTTTATTTGATACTGGGTGTGGAGCGCAAAGGTTAAACTCGCCTTTCGCATGTGGTGTTTTCATTAGGTATGTAATGGCTCTGACCATGTCTAACATGTGAATCCACGGCATGTACTGCTTACCTGAACCTATTGGCCCGCCCAGCCCAAGTTTATAAGGCAAAAGCATTTTTTGTAATGCTCCTCCGTGCTCGCCAAGGACTATTCCTGTTCTTAAAAGAATAACCCGAGTTCTATCCGATTGAGCTCGCATCGCAATTTGTTCCCAGTGGGAACAAACTTGGTGTGGAAAATTCATATGATAGACGTGCAAATTTTCGTCGAAAGGGTGTTCTTGCTGATCACCGTAGTAGCCGACAGCAGAACCACTGATAAATACTTCAGGAGGCTCGGTGCTCGCATGAATCAAAGCGACGAGTTTATCGGTGATTTTCCATCGACTTTGACAAATCTTCTCTTTTTGTTTTTCGGACCATCGCTTCTCGGCAATAGGCTCACCTGCAAGGTTAATGACGGCATTGAACTGATTGAGATCGTTTAGTTCTTCAAGGGATTGAATATATTGGATATGACCATGATCGACATGTGAAAGTTTTTTTTCTGCTTTTAGTGGCGAACGTGTAAGCAAAGTGACATCAGATGTCTTAAACATTTTTATTAATTCAGATCCGATAAAGCCAGTACCGCCCGTCAGTAATATCTTCATACTTCCCTCCCTTGTGGTTTCATTATAGACACGGTTAACTGATTGAGTGAATTATAGAAAGCGAATATCTCAGTGCTATTACGTTATTTGGCGGTGGTATCAAAGTTGAGGGAAGGTTTATCACAAATTTAGGAAAATACTCCATAGGTTATTAAGCGCGTAACTTTGGTCACACCTTAATTAAACATCATTTGCCATGATGAATGTAAGGGTTTTTATACAAAGAGCCAAGGAGTCGAATGACATCAACAAATGGGTTGTCCAGTTTACTTGCGCTATTTAAGGCGATGCTTGGGAGCTTAAGAGACTTACTGCCAATAGTTATCGTGATCGCTTTCTTTCAACTTATCGTCTTGCAAGAGCCACTACCTAATTTAGTTTCCATCTTACTAGGCTTAATCCTAGTGGTACTTGGCCTTACCTTCTTCATATTTGGGTTGGAAATGGGGCTATTTCCTATCGGTGAATCAATGGCTCAATCTTTTGCGCGTAAAGGCAGTGTGGTCTGGCTATTGATCTTTGCTTTTTGCCTAGGGTTTGGAACCACAATTGCAGAACCTGCATTAACCGCGGTTGCTGCAGAAGCGGCTGAGGTCGCTGCTGAAGGTGGAGTAATACCAAACAACCCTATTGAAATGGAAGATTATGCCGATGGGTTAAGGCTAACGGTCGCATTGTCTGTTGGTGTGGCAATTTTGCTTGGAGTCCTGAGGATTCTTAAAGGCTGGCCGATTCATTACATGATTATTGGAGGTTATATCGGAGTGGTTGTACTCACAGGTTTTGCTCCTGAAAATATCATAGGTATTGCTTACGACTCGGGTGGGGTAACAACGTCAACGATCACGGTTCCATTAGTGACAGCGTTAGGGGTTGGGCTTGCGTCAGCCATCAAAGGTCGTAATCCAATGGTTGATGGCTTTGGCTTAATCGCATTTGCTTCACTGCTGCCGATGATGTTTGTCATGGTCTATGGGATGGTCGTGACATGATTAGCTTAGGTCAGTTTCTTGATACATTTTTAAGTACAGTCAGTGATGTAATTCCAATAGCCGTTATTATTTTTGGTTTTCAAATCGCTGTTTTACGTAAACCGATAACGAACCTTAGCACTGTATTACTTGGGTTCTTTTATGTGATTTTAGGGCTGTCTCTATTTTTACTGGGGTTAGAGTTGGCGTTGTTTCCATTAGGGGAAACGATGGCTCATCAACTAACAGCACCTGATTTTCTTCAAGACGTAAAGCTTAGTGTTGGGATCAAATTAGAGTGGTTTGATTATTACTGGGTTTATTTATTTGCTTTTTTCATTGGTTTTAGCACGACGATTGCAGAACCTTCTTTGATTGCGGTGGCAATGAAAGCAAACCAAGTTTCGGGTGGAAGCATTAGCGTAAATGGCTTAAGAATTGCCGTTGCATTAGGGGTGGCCGTCGGTATTTCTTTAGGAAGTTATCGTATCGTCGCTGGAGACCCGATCCATTACTACATTATTTTTGGTTATGTGATTGTGGTTATCCAAACCTTCTATGCACCAAAACTGATTGTTCCATTAGCTTACGATTCTGGTGGTGTGACGACATCAACGGTGACTGTCCCACTAGTGACAGCTTTAGGGCTGGGGCTGGCGTCAACAGTACCGGGGCGTAACCCGGTGATAGACGGCTTTGGGCTCATCGCATTTGCGAGTTTATTTCCAATCATCTCAGTAATGGCATACGCACAAATCACTCAGCGGTTAAATGAGTTACGTGCGTATAAGGAGAAAGAAGATGCGCTTTAAACTAATTTTGGCATTTGTTGAAGATAGTAAAACAGATGTGGTGTTAGATGCTGCACGTAATGCAGGGGCCACGGGGGCAACCGTGATTAATAACGCTCGTGGACAAGGTCTCAATAAAAAGAAGACCTTCTTTGGTTTAACCCTCGATGTACAAAAAGATGTAGTGCTGTTTGTAGTGGAAGAACATTTATCACGGCATATTTTAGAAACAATCAGTGAAGTTGGTGAGTTCGATGAGCAGTCAGGGCAGGGCATTGCTGTACAGATTGATGTTGAAGATGCAGTAGGTGTTGCTCACCAAGTCGCAACCTTAACCAAAGTGGTAGAGGAGGAATTATGATTAAACATGAAAAAAGGCGCGTCCGTGATGTTATGGCGAACACTTATGTCATTATTGACGGCCTCACAACGGTTCATGAAGGGATAGAGCTTGCGCGTGAGTATCGAGTTAAAGCACTCATTGTCGATAAACGCCATGACGATGATGAGTACGGTATTGTGCTGATGAACGATATTGCGAAGCAGGTACTTGCTAAGAATCGGTCTCCTCGCCGAACTAATATCTATGAAATAATGACAAAGCCAGCTCTGGCGGTTGACCCTGAAATGAATGTGAAATATTGCGCGCGTCTATTTGAAAGATTTGGTATTAGCCGAGCACCTGTGATCGAGTCAGGAAAAGTGATAGGTATGGTGAGCTACAATAATATCGTCGTGAATGGGATGGCAATTGAGGGTGACTGAGTATCAGATTCTAAATGATGCCGTATCAACCATCATCAGTGACGATAGAACTTAGATTTCGTACAATAGCCATAACGACTTTATGGAGATGTACGCCTTGAAACTTTTTTTTGCTTCTGACTTACATGGTTCTTTGCCAGCTACTGAGAAGGTATTAGAGCTGTTTGAACGTTCTGGTGCTCAGCATTTAGTATTACTTGGTGATACCTTGAATCATGGACCGCGTAACCCTATTCCTGAAGGTTATAATCCTCCTCTGGTTGCAGAACGCCTGAATCAGTATGCTAATAATGTAATTGCGGTTAGAGGAAACTGTGATAGTGAAGTTGACCAGATGCTCCTATCATTCCCAATGATGGCTGATTATGCATGGGTGTTGCTACCAAGTGGGAAGCGACTCTTTTTGACTCATGGGCATTTATACAACGCAACAAATCGGCCTCCATTAAATCAAGGGGATGTTATTGCTCACGGGCATACTCATATTCCGGTTGCTCACTATCAAGAGCAGCAATTCATATTTAATCCTGGGTCTGTGACTTTCCCTAGAGACGRCTACCCTGCAAGCTATGGGCTATATGAAGACGGTCAGTTTAGCGTTGTGAGTTTAGACGGAGATGTCATTGCTGCTGGTGATTTGTAGCTGTTTAGCCAAGTCATTGCATTAAAAGTACAAAGGGTTAGAAGTGCTCTAGCCCTTATCTGTTCATTTATGTGGGTCTAAACGTCAACGCATATTCGCTATTTTGAATCAACGTGACCCAAATCTTTCTCTGGTGCGATGACGTCACGAACTCTTTTCTTGAGCTCTTTCGCTTCAGGAAAACCATCATCCTTCTTCCGCTCCCAGATCTGAACACCATTACAAAAAATCTCGAAGCGCCCGCCAGTATTTGGGTGAAGACTAACACTTTGAATTTCCTCGCTGAACGTATGAAGTAACTCCTGGCTTAACCAACTTGCTCTTAGCATCCAGTTACATTGACGACAATAGTGAATCTCAAGGTTCGCTTTAATCATAGTTTCTCCGCTAGGTGTTAAGTCGGCAAAATAAATAGTATATGAGGTATTCATAAAATAAAAAATAGGGAGCTTGGTGCTCCCTATTTGTATTTTTGCGGATACTGAAGGTTTAAAACTTAGTTAGCAAAGAGCACAGTTGAACCGTGATTGAGACTCGTCAGCAACAAGGTTTTCGGGTTCACTATATCGATACGTCGGCTTTGCTCAGCGTCCATTTTAATTACCTGAGTGATCAAATTTAGCTGATCTTCAGTGAAATCTTTACTTTGCGTTGATGTGACGTCTTTAAACTCGGTCGGTGAAATCAAGAGGTAATTATCATTGATATCCCACTGGCCAGTTTCAGATATATTAATAATATTCTRATTGTTTGATTCATTGCTAAAAAGGCGAACCACAGACATACGAATATAAGTACCATTGGGTAGGTACTTAGCATTGGCTGTGAGTTTTACTTTTGTTAAAGGTCCAATGGCTTCTTCTTGGCTGTGATTATTAATCAAACTCACCATTTTAGATTGCCACTCTTGTGAGGTGAGCAGTTGTTCCATTTTTGTGTCACTGCCCCAATAGAGCCAAGAGCTAAATACAGCCGATACGGCTAAAATGATAAGTGAAGCTTTCATTTTCATTAGTTATCACCCTTACAAATTGAGCTTAAATCCGCTTGTTCAGTGAAAATTCGTAATGTCACATTTTCACTCGCATGGTCTTGGCTATGCACATAGTTTAGAACGACTTGGTTACTTTGACCGCCGGTTGCAATTACCTGCACTGGCTTACGAGTATTCGGGTGATCTTCATTATATTGAGCTACACACTTTTCTATCGAGCCTAACCAAGAATCCATACTTGGATGATTCATTGGCGAAAGAATTTGAACACCATCTACTTCAGATAACGTGCGGAATTTAGATTCAGCCGGGTTAGTGAAAGTTAACACCAATAACGGCAGTAAAATCGCAGCCAGTACTACTAAACGAGGAAGCCATTTATCTTGCTTATTGTCTTGAGTCGATTGGACGTGCTTATGGGTGGCTTGCTCCACATCTGGTTGAGGAGGGACCGTTTCATCGGTTTCGGCTGAAACAACGTCAACATTAGACGTTTCTTCTAACGAGGTTGATAACGACTCTAAAGGTTCTTCCGTAGAATCTAAATCTAGCGTCGCGGAGACTTGGTCTGCAGACGACAGTGGAGCTGAACGCTCGACACTAGCGATAAACTGATAGCCACGTTTAGGAACCGTTTTTACAAATTCAGGCGATTTAGTCGAGTCTTTTAGCATTTTACGTAAGGTAGACACCGCTTGTGTCAAGCTAGAGTCGTCGACTTCGAAGCCTTGATCTCGCCATACATACTCATGAAGTTCATTACGAGTAATGACTTCGTTTGGTCTTTCTGAAAGCATTAAAAGAATACGGCTTTCATTGCTGCCAAGGCGAACAACGTCACTGTCGTCGGTTTGATCGACAAGTGAATTGCTGTTTGGATCAAAGACAAATCTTTGTGCGAGTATAAACTTGGTGCCTATATTGCTCATTGAATTCTTCTATAGATTGTAATGGTCTAAGTACGGTTACCTTCAAAAGTAAACCAGTAATGGTCACGTTTACTTAAGGCTCTTTTATGTTCTTTTATAATTTGAAGTGTAAGCATAATCAAAACAAATCAAAAAAACAGTGTTTTTATGATTCTTGACCTTGAATTTACATTTGTCATCCTCATGTTAATGAACATATCAAGACGAATAGTTAGAAGGTTACCCCTTCACTTACTTACCATTATAGATGTTTTGGAGTAAAAATGAGCGAAACAGCAACTCATAATAAAGAAACTCGTGGCTTTCAATCTGAAGTAAAACAACTACTTCACCTAATGATTCACTCACTTTATTCAAATAAAGAGATCTTCCTACGAGAGCTTATTTCAAATGCCTCTGATGCTGCTGATAAATTGCGTTTTCAAGCTTTGTCTGATGCAGAGCTATATCAAGGTGATGCTGACTTAGGTGTAAAGCTGGCTTTTAATGCAGAATCTAACACTCTAACTATTTCTGATAACGGCATTGGTATGAACCGCGATGACGTTATTGAGCATTTAGGAACTATAGCTAAATCAGGTACAGCTGACTTTTTCTCAAAGCTATCTGATGATCAATCAAAAGACTCACAGCTTATTGGTCAATTTGGTGTAGGTTTCTATTCAGCATTTATCGTAGCTGATGCTGTGACTGTTCGTACTCGTGCTGCGGGTTCTAAAGCAGACGAAGCAGTGCAATGGCACTCTGCAGGCGAAGGCGATTATACAATTGAAGACATCACGAAAGAGTCTCGTGGTACTGATATCGTTCTTCATATGCGTGAAGAAGGTAAAGAATTCTTAAATGAGTACCGTCTACGTGAAGTGATTGGTAAATACTCTGATCACATCGGTATTCCTGTGTCTATCTTAACACCGGTTAAAGATGACGAAGGTAAAGACACAGAAGAGAAAAAATGGGAACAAATCAATAAAGCTCAAGCGCTTTGGACTCGTAACAAGTCAGATATCGAAAAAGAAGAATACCAAGAGTTCTACAAGCATGTCTCTCATGACTTTGCAGATCCACTAACGTGGAGCCATAACAAAGTCGAAGGTAAAAACGACTACACGAGCTTACTTTATATTCCAGCTAAAGCACCTTGGGATATGATGAACCGTGATCATAAGAGTGGTCTAAAGCTTTACGTTCAGCGTGTGTTTATTATGGATGACGCAGAGCAGTTTATGCCTTCATACATGCGTTTCGTTCGAGGTTTGATTGATTCAAATGACCTTCCATTGAACGTTTCACGCGAAATCCTACAAGACAACAAGGTAACTCAGTCCCTTCGTGGTGCATGTACTAAGCGTGTACTTACTATGCTTGAGCGCATGGCGAAGAACGACAACGATAAGTACCTGGAGTTCTGGAAAGAGTTTGGCCTAGTAATGAAAGAAGGCCCAGCTGAAGACATGGCGAACAAAGAGAAGATTGCCGGTCTACTTCGTTTCTCATCAACAGAGGTTGATTCTTCAGATCAAACAATCAGTCTAGCGTCATACGTTGAACGTATGAAAGAAGGTCAAGATAAGATCTACTACCTAACAGCAGATAGCTATGCTGCAGCGAAGAACAGCCCACACTTAGAGCAGTTCAAAGCGAAAGGTATTGAAGTGGTTCTAATGTACGATCGTATTGATGAGTACGTGATGAACTACCTAACGGATTTCGATGGCAAGCAATTTCAGTCGATCACAAAAGCTGGCTTGGATCTAAGTAAGTTTGAAGGTGAAGAAGAAAAAGAGAAGCAAAAAGAGACAGAAGAAGAGTTTAAATCTGTTGTTGAGCGAACTCAATCTTACCTTGGTGACCGTGTTAAAGAAGTTCGTACTACGTTCAAACTGGCGACAACACCTGCAGTTGTAGTAACAGACGATTTTGAAATGGGCACTCAAATGGCTAAGCTTCTTGAAGCTGCAGGCCAAGCTGCTCCTGAAGTTAAATACATTTTTGAAATTAACCCTGAGCACGCTCTTGTTAAACAAATGGCAGATGAAGCAGATGAAGCTGCATTTGGTCGCTGGGTTGAAGTGTTACTTGGTCAAGCAATGCTAGCTGAAAAAGGTTCGATGGAAGACCCTTCTCAGTTCTTAGGTGCAATCAATAACCTTTTGACTAAGGGCTAATAGTTAAACATGTAGATAAAAGCTCGCAAATGCGAGCTTTTTTCATGAAATTAACAAAAGTGGTCGCTATCTGCCGTTATATTTACATTTGACTATTTACGGTTTTAGCCAATCACATTCTTTAGTCTTAATTCAGCCATATTGAATATTAATGTGGTAGAATGCCCATCCTAAATGTGGCAATGATTGTGTATAACTCATACAGTTAGCGCAATTTACACTGATTTTAAATCATTATACCGAAACTTACCGTGTTGCACTTTGTGTTGAGCTATTAGCCTTTGTTGGCTGATGTTCACATAGTGAGCTTCGGTATAAATCATAATTTTTATAAGAGGATTCAACATGCGCATCATTCTTCTAGGTGCTCCTGGCGCGGGTAAAGGTACTCAAGCTAACTTCATCATGGGTAAATTTGGTATCCCTCAAATTTCTACTGGTGACATGCTTCGTGCTGCTATCAAAGCGGGTACTGAGCTTGGTAAACAAGCAAAATCAGTAATCGATGCTGGTCAACTAGTTTCTGATGAAATTATCCTTGGTCTTATCAAAGAGCGTATCGCTCAAGATGATTGTGAGAAAGGTTTCCTACTAGACGGTTTCCCTCGTACAATTCCACAAGCTGATGGCCTAAAAGAGATGGGTATCGTTGTAGACTACGTTGTAGAGTTTGACGTAGCTGACGATGTAATCGTTGAGCGTATGGCTGGTCGTCGTGCTCACCTTCCTTCTGGTCGTACATACCACAATGTGTACAATCCACCTAAAGAAGAAGGTAAAGATGACGTAACTGGTGAAGAGCTAGTTGTACGTGATGACGATAAAGAAGAAACAGTTCGTGCTCGTCTAGGTGTATATCATGATCAAACAGCTCCACTTATCTCTTACTACGGTCAAGAAGCTGAAGCTGGTAACACTAAGTACCTTAAGTTTGATGGTACTAAGCAAGTAGCTGAAGTTAGTGCAGAACTTGAGAAAGCACTAGCATAATTGGCTAACAGCTAGTTTTATAATTTGATATATTGGAAGCGACCTTTTAGGTCGCTTTTTTTGTCTTAAATTTTGGCGTGACTAAGGCTCGTGATTGATACATCGACCCCATTAGTCTTACGTTTTGTCAAAGTCATTATTGGTTTCAGGTAGCTATGGAAAATAATAAAAAGCAGGGCGTATTGCTGGTTAACTTAGGTACGCCAGACTCAGCAACACCTGCGGCGGTTCGACGCTTCTTAAGTGAATTTTTGCACGACAAGCGAGTTGTAAATCTAACGCGTTGGTTGTGGTGCCCGATATTGCATGGGGTTATTTTACCAATACGCTCACCCAAAGTAGCTAAGTTATATCAGTCAGTATGGATGGACGAAGGGTCGCCATTGCTTGTTTATTCTCAAAGACAAGTTAAAAAGCTGCAAGATGAACTTAAGATGCCTGTCACCTTGGGGATGACTTATGGTAACCCAAGCCTTAAAAGTGGTATTGAAGCTTTGACATCTCAAGGCGTGGAAGAAATTATTGTGCTTCCACTTTACCCACAATATTCGGGAACAACCACCGCTGCAGTGTCAGACGGTTTAACAAAAGCATTCAAACAGTTACCCGTGATCCCTGGTTATCGTTTCATTCGTGATTACTACGACGACTCTAGCTATATTGAAGCCTTAGCTGATAGTGTTCGTAAGCAYTGGCAAGAGAATGGACAAGGTGACCACCTTGTGTGTTCATTCCATGGTATCCCTCAGCGGTTAGCTGATGAAGGTGATATTTATCCTCAGCACTGTGAAGAAACAACAAAGTTACTGGCGGCGGAGTTAGGTCTATCGTCTGAAAACATTACGATGACATACCAATCGCGGTTTGGTCGTGAAGAGTGGTTGAAGCCTTATACAGATAAGACGCTTGAAGAACTACCGAAAAAGGGAATAAAGAAGCTCGATATTATGGCTCCTGCTTTTTCTGTTGATTGCTTAGAGACGCTAGAAGAAATTTCGGATCAGTGTAAAGACACCTTTATTGATGCGGGTGGAGAGTCGTTTAGCTATATCATGTGTTTAAACGACAACGATAAGCACATTGAGATGATGGCAGAGCTTGTGACTCAATATCGCTAACGCAAGAGAACTATATAAAAAGGGCAGCTCATAGGCTGCCCTTTTTCTTTTTGTGATATTGTGTTGTTCTTAAGCTGCAGATGTTTCTGTTACTAGGAGATCTGAATCCTTGCTATCGTGGTTCGCAGTTCCTTCGACGCCGTGCATCCATGAAACTAGCTTACCAGCGCAAAGTAATAATAGAACGCCACTAACCGTCGCAGTTACCGCGATACCGCTGAAGATTGCCATCGGGCCAAGTTCACCAACATGAGAGCCCACTAAGCCTGCCACATAGTTAGCTATAGCATTGAAGCCAAACCATGCACCCATCATCAATGATGCTAAGCGCAGTGGTGCGAGTTTTGTCACCAACGATAGACCAATTGGCGATAAACACAATTCCCCCAATGTGTGGAAAAAGAAAGCGCCGACAAGCCATAACATTGATGTTTTAACGGTTACATCTCCACCTTGTTCCATTACCGCACCGATCATGCATACAAAGCCCAATGCTAGAAAGAATAAAGCCAGAGCAAATTTAACCGGAGAGTTTGGTTCACGCTTACCAAGTTTTATCCAAAATGCTGCCAGAACGGGGGCAAGTGTGATGATAAAAAATGGATTAAGTGATTGGAACCAAGCAGCTGGAACTTCAAAACCACCAATCATACGATCGGTATATTGCTGAGTGTAGATATTCATCAAGCCGCCAGCCTGTTCAAACCCTGCCCAAAATACAATCACGAACAAGCCCATAACTAGAATGACTTTTAAGCGGTCGAATTCTTCTTTTGTTAATGGAGCATTACTTTGCGATTTTGCCATCGCTTTTGCTCGAGCTGCAGCTGGAACAGAACCTATGCTGCCTAACCAAGAAGGGGCTAAGGTGATTTGCATGATCAAACTGATCACCATGCCAATACCTGCGGCTAAAAAGCCGGCTTTCCAGCCATAGGCACCAGTAGCAGCACCTGAAATTAGACCGCCAAGTAATGCGCCTAGGTTAATGCCCATGTAGAAAATAGTGAAAGCGCCATCACGACGGTTGTCACCCTCTTGATAAAGGTCACCAACCATGGTTGAGATATTAGGCTTGAACATACCATTACCCGCAATGAGTAGAGCCAAACCAAAATAGAACACACTAATTTGATCTAATCCCATAAAGCCAGTTGGCAGGGCAAGGGTAAATTGACCAAGAGCCATGAATRCGCCACCAATAAGGATGGACTTTCTCTGACCTAGGTAGTTGTCGGCAATCCAACCACCGATTAGTGGAGTGATATAAACTAACCCTGTGTAAATACCATAGAGGTCAAGAGCTTCTTTTGTAGACCAGCCTAGACCACCATTGATTGTTGTATCGGTAAGAAAGAGAACGAGGATTGCGCGCATTGCGTAGTAAGAAAAACGCTCCCAAAGCTCTGTGCTGAACAGCAGAAACAGACCTCGTGGGTGACCAAAGATGTTGTGATTGTTTGGCATAAGTTTTACTAATCTTATTTATTAAAGAATTTTATAGTGAATTATGTATACACACTGGAGTTAACCCTTGCAACGGCGTTAATGTTTGGTGTTTATATGTGGTTGAATTTAACTATTTGAATTTATTAAGAAATAACCATCGTATTTGGTGTTTTTTACGTGCTGCAAACTAATTTTCCAAAAATGATTTATCAGTTTATCGGTGCGAAGTAGATTGATTAAATCAAATTTGGAATGTATTAGAGACTCTAAGATGGAAATGCATGATAGTTTTAGTCGATATGATAAAATGCAAAAAACTCAGATAATAATTTTGGCTAGTCATTATGAAACGTTGGTATTTGCTTTACTGCAAACGTGGAGATCAAAATAGAGCGAAACTCCACCTTGAGAATCAAGGTGTTGAGTGTTTTTATCCACAAATGGAAGTTGAGAAATTGGTTCGAGGGAAAAGAAAGGTCGTTAAAGAACCTCTTTTTCCGTCTTATATATTTGTCCGGTTTGATTTTGAAGTTGGTCCAACTTTTACGACGGTTCGCTCTACACGTGGCGTGGTTGATTTTATCCGTTTTGGTTCGACACCACATGAGGTTCAAGGCGATCTAGTTTATGAGCTAAAACAACTAGAAAACGACACGGTAGAGATTGCTCAAGAGAACTTACCTGAAGCAGGGCAGTCAATCAGAGTGAAAACCGGTCAGTTTGCTGGAATTGATGCTATTTACCAGGAACAAGATGGTGAAGCTCGTTCGATCATGCTTGTGAAAATGATCAGTAAAGTAGTGCCTGTGAGTATCGATAATAAAGACTTGGACTTGTCTTAAGTTAGACAAGACGCTTACGGATAGGCAAAAAGAGCCAGATAAGTTTAAAGAAAAAGGCACCGAAAGGTGCCTTTTTTGTCTGTTCAATCGCTCATTGAGCGTATTAATGAAGTTTAGTAAGCGTCGTTGTGAACTGCTTGTACTGCACGACCTGACGGGTCTACACAGTTTTGGAAAGATTCATCCCACTCAATTGCTTTCGCAGAGGAACAAGCAACAGAAGGACCACCTGGAACACACTCAGCTGCAGATTCTAACGGGAATAATTCTTCAAAGATCTCACGGTACGCGTAGCCTTCTTTAGTTGAAGGTGTGTTGTAAGGGAAGCGGAATTTAGCGCTTTCCATTTGCTGATCTGTGACTTTTGCGTCAGCAGTTGCTTTTAGGGTATCGATCCAGTCGTAGCCTACACCGTCAGAGAACTGTTCTTTTTGACGCCATGCGATAGATTCTGGCAGGTAGTGCTCAAAACATTCACGTAAAATGTGTTTTTCCATTTTACCGTTACCACACATTTTGTCTTCAGGGTTCAGACGCATAGCTACATCGATAAATTCTTTATCTAGGAATGGTACACGGCCTTCAACACCCCAAGCAGCAAGAGATTTGTTAGCACGAGCACAATCAAACATGTTAAGCGCTAGCAGCTTACGAACCGTTTCTTCATGGAATTCTTTTGCGTTAGGAGCTTTGTGGAAATATAAGTAGCCACCAAATATTTCATCAGCACCTTCACCAGAAAGAACCATTTTAATACCCATCGCTTTGATCTTACGAGCAAGAAGGTACATAGGAGTTGATGCACGAATTGTCGTTACGTCATAAGTTTCGATGTGGTAGATAACATCACGAATAGCATCTAGACCTTCTTGAATCGTATACGTCATCTCGTGGTGAACAGTACCAATTTGGTCAGCGACTTCACGAGCTGCAATGAGATCTGGCGCTCCTTCAAGGCCAACAGCAAATGAGTGTAGTTGCGGCCACCATGCTTCAGATTGGCTGTCGTCTTCGATACGCATCGCTGCAAATCGCTTAGCAACAGCAGAAGTTATGGATGAGTCTAGACCGCCAGATAAAAGCACTCCATAAGGAACATCAGTCATCAACTGGCGTTTAATCGCAGCTTCAAGAGCTTCAGTCAAATCAGCCTTGCTTGTGCTATTACCTTGCACAGCAGCGTATTCGTTCCAATCACGAGTGTAGTAGCGCTGAGGCTCTGCATCTTTTGAGCCGTAGAAACAACCAGGAGGAAATTCACTCACGGTTTTACATACAGGAACCAGCGCCTTCATTTCAGAAGCGACGTAGTAGTTACCATGTTCATCGTATCCTTGATACAAAGGAATAATACCAATGTGGTCACGACCAACTAAGTACTGATCTTTTTCTTCATCGTATAATACGAATGCAAAGATGCCGTTTAACTCTTCAAGTAAATCTTCGCCGAATTCTTGGTAAAGGGCTAGGATAACTTCACAATCAGAATCTGTCTGAAAGTCATATTTTCCTGCATAGCGTGCACGAAGTTCTTTATGGTTATAGATCTCACCGTTTACGGCAAGAATGTGTTTCTTGTCTTGGCTATATAAAGGTTGAGCACCACTGTTTAGGCCAACAATCGCCAAACGTTCGTGGGCTAAAATTGCGTTATCGCTAGCGTAGATACCAGACCAGTCAGGGCCACGGTGGCGGAGTTTTTTAGACATTTCTAAAGCAACAGGGCGGAGTGCGGCAGCATCAGTCTTGATGTCTAAAATGCCAAATACAGAACACATACAAATACCTTTTAAATAATTTCCAATTCGTCTGCTTTCAATTTGCCATTTTGGCTAAAAAAAGCAACCAAATATCAATAAAAAAATCACACAAAGGCTTGTTGCTTAGATATTTTCTAATTAATTGGTATTTTTGGTGAATGAAATCAAGGTTTAGGTCGGTTGTTGTACAGGTGGGAGTAAACTGGCTCTCATTTGGAGCCAGTTTTAAGTGATAAATTGGTACTACGGGCGAGTCAACTGTGGTTGTAATTGCTTACATACATGGCGAGCAAAACCGCTACCTGCTTCACTATAAATGTTGAACGCAGCATCTACTCCGCTTTCTTTCAACGCATCTAGCTGATCTTGGTACTCGGCTATTGCGGCTATTTGCCCTTGATAGTTAATAGCTTTCAGCTGTTCTAATGCGGTTTGATTACCTTGGTGATGTGGCATTGCTAATAGAACAAGCTTCACATTTGCCGTATCTAAAATGCGCTCCCAAAAGTCTGGATCGGTAGCATCTCCACTAATGACATTGCGACCTTCGCTTCGGTGGACATGCGCTGCATCCTCTCTTACTTCAACGCCTAGGCTCACTTTGCCATAATTATTTCGAATTTCGTCGTAAGCACCTGTACCAATGCGACCCATACCAAGAATAAGCACTTGAGCGTGACCTGGGTTGATTAGCTGATCTCTTTGATGAAGTTTTTCTGCTGCATGCTCTTTAAGCCATTTTCCTGATTGCTGATATAGCTTATGGCCTACTCGATTGAGCGGAGCTGCGACTAAGAAAGATAGAGATACCGCAATAGCTAAAGCAACCAGAATGTCACCAGACATCCATCCCATTTTAAATGATAAGCCGCCAACTATTAGTCCGAATTCACTGAAGTTGAAAAGTGATAGCGTGGTGAGTAGCGAAGTTCGCACTCGAAATTTAAAGAAGTTAAGAATGGTGAAATAGAGAATCCCTTTTACAGGAAGCATTAATAGGAACAAGATTGCCAGTATAAAGCCTTGAACGGTCGGTTGTTCTGAAAGCCCGATATTCAAGAAAAAGCAGACTAAGAACAGTTCTTTTAGATTAAAGAGAGATTTGGATAACTCGGAGGCTTTTCTATGGCCTGCGAGTAGCATACCTAATATAAGAGCTCCTAAATCTGCTTTGACACCAACGAGCTCGAATAGCCCCGCGCCTACTACTAACGCGAAGAAGATCCCAAACAAGACCAACATTTCACCGTGGCCCACCCAATCTAATACTTTATAGAAAACTGGGCGGAGCAGAGGTAGCGCGAATAGTACAATTGCATACCACTCAGGCATTTTTCCTGTAGAGGCGGTGAGAAATACGACGGCAAAAATATCCTGCATGACCAAAATACCGATTGCTAGTGTGCCGTATGTAGCATTCATTTCGCCCTTTTCTTGAAGCGACTTTACTGCAAAAACCGTGCTTGAAAATGAAAGAGCAAAACCGAGCAAGACAATTTGTTCAATAGACATTGAAGCTATCGAAGAAACCCCGATCAACTTTAAAGCAAATAGCGCCAAAGCAAAGAAAAGTGTGGACAGCAAATTATGAATAGTTGCTCCAGCCCAAATTTCTTTCGACAGCAGTGTTTTAATATCGAGTTTTAGACCGATAGTAAATAGAAGTAGGGTAACGCCTAAGTCGGCTAGCGTGACAATTGTATCGTTGGACTCAAAACCGAGTGCAAACAAGCCAAAACCAGCAAGTAGGAAACCAACGAGAGGTGGGAGGTTACATTTTAGCGCGATAAATCCTGCAATAAATGCAGTGGATATAAGTATTAGTTCCATGGTTGAGTGTTATTTTTCCCTTGTTATAAAAACGGGCCGTGTTTATTCAAACACGGCCCGTTGGTCAATCTGATTGAGACTTTAGTCTTCGAGTAACTTTTGCAGTAGCACGCCATTAAGCATTGCACGCTTGATCATCGCAAATGCACCCATCGTCGGATGTTTGTCTATCTGTGATGCTACAATAGGCAAGCCACTATGGAAAGTTGTTAGCGATTGGTTTTCGACATTGCGCCTAATTGCAGGGAAAACAATATCTTGTGCGGTGGTAATGTCACCTGCAATTATCACTTTTTGTGGGTTGAATAGGTTGATTGTCATCGCAATCGCTTTACCCAACTGGTTGCCAACTCGAACTAAGCTTTGTTTAGCAAGCTCATCGCCATCCATCGCGTGTTCGCAGACATCTTGAATTGTAATATGCTCAAGCTCAGTTAGAGAAGACTCGTAACCTTGTTTGATCAGCTTCTGAACTCGTTCAATGATTGCAGGGTTGGCAGCTACTGTTTCCAAACAGCCAAAGTTACCACATTGACATTGTTCACCAAGTGGATCGATCTGAATATGACCAATTTCACCAACGTTACGGTTATGGCCTAAGAAAACCTGACCATTAACAATAATACCTGCACCTGTACCTCGGTGAACACTTACCAGAATAGAGTCTTGGCTGTCTTTACTTGCACCAAAGTAGTGCTCTGCAAGTGCCATTCCACGAACGTCGTTACCGACAAAGCAAGCAACATTGAATGTGTCGCGGATAATATCGCTTAGTGCGAGATTATCTATATCTGTATTTGGCATGTACTCAACAACACCTGTTGTTGGGTTTACAAGGCCAGGAAGTGTAATACCGATAGCGATTAATTGGTCAATTAGCGCTTGGTGCTGTTCTACAAATTCTTTTAAATGACCAATAAGACCCGTCGAGAGATCAGATTGGTTAGTGTAATTCAGTTCTTTATGAGCTGACGCAAGCTCTTCCCCACCTAAGTTGTAAAGGCTGAACTGAATATAGTCACGACCTAATCGAACTGCGACAGAATGAAACGGCTCGACTTCGGTTGTGAGAGATATTGCACGTCTACCGCCAGTAGACGCTTGCTGCGCGACCTCTTTAATTAGGCCGCGCTCTAGAAGTTGGCGGGTAATTTTTGTAACACTTGCTGGAGCGAGTTGACTCACATCCGCAACCTGTATACGTGAAATCGGCCCTTGTTGATCGATTAAACGATATACTGCTGCGCTATTTAGTTGTTTAACTAAATCTACGTTACCTATTTGTCCGCCATTCATTATTAATTTTGCTCGTATTGTCCGTTAACAACAGTCGCTTGAACATTGAAGTCACGATCAAAAATAGTGAGGTTTGCAACCATGCCTTTTTTAACTCGGCCTAGCTTGTTTTCTACACCAATTGAAGTCGCAGGGTAAAGAGTTGCCATGCGAAGTGCTTCGTCCAAAGCGATACCAGCGTGCTCAACAGTGTTCTGTACAGCTTCGATCATAGTCAGCGCTGAGCCGCCAAGTGTGCCATTTTCATCAACACACTTACCATCACGGTAATATACTTTCTTACCGACAAAAATAAAGTATTCCATGTCAGCGCCTGCAGGAGCTGTGGCATCGGTCACTAATACAAGCTTTTCTCCCTTGATTTTGTGAGCGATTCTAATGTTTGCATAATCAACGTGGAAGCCATCAGCAATGATGCCAGCGTACACTTCTGGAGTATCGTAAATAGCACCAACGACGCCCGGTTCACGACCTACCATTGGTGTCATAGCGTTAAATAGGTGAGTTGCAAATGTAATACCTGATTCGAACCCTTTGCGTGCTTCTGCATACGTCGCGTTAGTGTGACCAATTGATACAACAACACCAGCTGCGTGTAAGCGCTCGATATGTGCAGGATCATTCAGTTCAGGCGCTAAYGTTACTTTAGCAACCAGATCGCTGTTATCACAGATAAGGTTAATCATATCTTCGTCAGACTTACGAATGTGATCAACGCTGTGAATTCCCTTTTTTGCAACGTTTAGGTAAGGACCTTCAAGGTGTAAACCTAACGATTGGTTTTGGTACTTATTGTGATATTCACGAGCTGCCGTAATGACTGCACGCATATCTTCATCTGAAGAAGTGATTAATGTTGGTAGGAAGCTAGTACAGCCAGATTTTAAGTTAGCTTCGTGCATGATCTGCATTGTGTCTGCTGTAATTTCATCATTCAGCATTACACCACCACAACCATTTAGCTGTAGATCGATAAAACCAGGGCTAAGGTTAGCACCATCTAAGTCGCGAACTTCCAAGCCTTCTGGCAATTCAGCAACCGGACAAACTTTTTTGATTAGTTCATTTTCAATAATAACAGCGTGGTCTGTTAAAACGTCACTACCAGTGTAGATTTTACAGTTACTTAGCGCGTACATAGTCAGCTAATCCTTATATCGTGAGATCTTTAAATTCGTTTTACTGCACAAATGGGAAACTTAGTTTGTGATCATCATTTATGAAGCGTTTTATCTATTTAGCAAGCAGCTCGTCAATGCGAGTTTTTAATTAAAGGTTTGTTTTTGTTTGATTATTTTGTTTTTTAGTCATGAGGGGGAAGGGTGTTTTCGCTTGGCGTTGCAGCCTACGTTTCCATTCCACTAAGTATCAAACTGGAATAAATATTATCCACAAACTCTCATTTTTTTGAATTGTAAAATAAGTTTTATGATCTCGCTAGCAAAAACCTTGGGATTTGGCAAAAACTGGTGATTAGGATCACAAATGGTAAGGTTTTAATTTGCGGAGCAAAATTAATAGAATAAACTGAATAGGACTAAATTGAGCGACTAAAATAAGTCTCTCGACCAAATTTAAAAAAATCCTATAGGGGGAATTTACGGTGAATATTCTTGGATATGCACAGAAGCTAGGTAAAGCATTGATGCTACCTATCGCAACGCTTCCGATTGCGGCGCTTCTACTACGTTTGGGTCAAGGCGACCTTCTTGATATTCCATTTATGGCTCAGGCTGGTGGCGCTATTTTCGGCAACCTTCCATTGCTATTTGGTCTAGGTATTGCGATTGGTCTTTCTAAAGACGGTAACGGTGCAGCAGGTCTTGCTGGTGCAGTTGCTTACTTCGTACTAACAGCTACAGCAACGACAATTAACGCTGACGTTAACATGTCTTTCTTCGGCGGTATCTTCGCAGGTATCATCGCAGGTCACTCTTACAACGCTTTCCATGCTACTCGTCTTCCTGAGTGGTTAGCATTCTTTGCTGGTAAACGTTTAGTACCTATTATGGCTGGTCTATTTGCTCTCGTAGCAGGTGCGATATCTGGTGTGGTTTGGCCTGGTGTTCAATCTGGTCTTGATGCACTAGCTCACGCAGTATCAACGTCTGGCGCAATTGGTCAATTTGTTTACGGTACTCTTAACCGTGCACTAATCCCTGTAGGTCTACACCACGTTCTGAACTCATACTTCTGGTTCGGTATGGGTACTTGTCAAGAGATCATCGTTGCAGGTCAAGGCGCGTTCGCTAACATCACTCAACTTTGTGTCGACCCTGCACTAGCTAAAACTCTAGTTGTTGGCCAAGAGCACACGTTCACATTCGCTAACTCAGTAACTCCAGAAATCACAACTGTTGTGAAAGAAGTAACTGAAACAGTTAAATCTGGCGACCTACACCGTTTCTTCGGTGGCGATAAAGGCGCTGGCGTATTCATGAACGGTTTCTTCCCTGTAATGATGTTTGGTCTTCCAGGTGCTGCACTTGCAATGTACCTAGCTGCTCCTGCTGAAAAACGCAGCCAAGTTGGTGGTGCACTATTCTCAGTAGCATTCTGTTCATTCCTAACAGGTATTACAGAGCCGCTAGAATTCATGTTCGTATTCCTAGCTCCTGCTCTATACGCAATGCACGCTGTATTTACTGGTCTGTCTCTAGTCGTTGCTAACATGTTTGGTACTCTGCACGGTTTCGGTTTCTCTGCTGGTCTTATCGACTTCGTACTGAACTGGGGTCTAGCTACTAAGCCATTCGTTCTACTACTAATCGGTCTTGGTTTCGGTGCTCTTTACTTCTTCACATTTACTTTCGCAATCCGCGCTTTCAACTTGAAATCGCCAGGTCGTGAAGATGATGACGAAGCAGTTGCTCCTGCTGGTGACGCTCCAAAAGGTGACCTTGCACGCCAATACCTAAAAGCTCTAGGTGGTCACGAGAACCTTACTGCAATTGATGCATGTATTACTCGTCTACGTCTAACTCTTAAAGACCGTTCTGTTGCTGACGAAACAGTTCTTAAGAAACTAGGTGCTAAAGGTGTTGTTAAGCTAGGCGAAAACAACCTTCAAGTTATCCTTGGTCCTCTAGCAGAAATCGTAGCTGGCGAAATGAAAGCTATCGGTGCTGGTGAAGACCTATCAGATGTTAAACTTCCTTAGTCACTCAACTGACAAGTAAGTAAAAATTCAAAGCCTCCCTTTTGGGAGGCTTTTTTGTTTCTATTAAGGCTAATCTTCCATTAATCACGTATTAATTGATAATTTGATACTAGTTCTTATTGTGTAAACGGACAGAATTGTGGATCATTAGCAACAATGATCTTTCTCCGAATAGCTCATATTAAAAGGTGCAAGCCTAGCTACGGACTGAAAGACAACTTTCTCTGACAATACTAAATACATAGAGGTGCTATAGATGAGTGAAGCTGAGGCTCGTCCATCGAATTTTATTCGCCAAATCATTGATAAAGATTTAGCGGATGGTAAACACACTAGCGTGCATACTCGTTTCCCGCCGGAGCCAAATGGTTACCTGCATATTGGGCACGCTAAATCTATCTGCTTAAACTTTGGTATTGCTCAGGACTATCAGGGACAGTGTAATCTTCGTTTCGATGATACAAACCCTGAAAAAGAAGACGTTGAATACGTTGAGTCAATTAAGAATGATGTAAGTTGGTTAGGCTTTGAATGGTCTGGTGATATTTGTTACTCATCAAACTACTTCGATACGCTTTACGCTTATGCTGTGGAATTAATTAATAAAGGCTTAGCGTATGTTGACGAGCTAAGTCCTGAGCAGATCCGTGAATACCGTGGCACGTTAAAAGAGCCAGGTAAAGCTAGCCCATATCGCGATCGTAGCCCTGAAGAAAACCTAGCGTTATTTGAAAAGATGCGTGACGGTGGCTTCGAAGAAGGTAAAGCATGTCTACGTGCTAAGATCGACATGAGTTCATCATTCATGGTTATGCGCGATCCAGTTATCTACCGTGTTCGTTTTGCTCACCACCATCAGACGGGTGACAAGTGGTGCATTTATCCAATGTACGACTTTACGCACTGTATTTCTGATGCGCTAGAAGGTATTACTCACTCAATCTGTACGCTTGAATTCCAAGACAATCGTCGTTTGTATGACTGGGTTTTAGACAATATTACGATTGACTGCCAACCTCGTCAGTACGAGTTTAGCCGCCTGAACCTTGAATACACAGTTATGTCTAAACGTAAGCTAAACCAACTGGTTGTTGAAAACCTAGTTCAAGGTTGGGATGACCCACGTATGCCTACTATCTCTGGCTTACGTCGCCGTGGTTTTACTTCTGCGTCTATTCGTGAATTCTGTAAGCGTATCGGTGTGACTAAACAAGAGAACATGATTGAGTTCGGTTCACTTGAGTCTTGCATCCGCGATGACCTTAATGAAAATGCACCTCGTGCAATGGCTGTTCTAGACCCTGTTAAAGTTGTTATTGAAAACTACGATGCAGACGCTGTAGAAACGCTGACAGTAGCAAACCACCCAAACAAGCCAGAAATGGGGACTCGTGAAGTTCCATTTACTCGTGAAGTGTGGATTGAGCGTGATGACTTCCGTGAAGAAGCGAACAAGAAATACAAGCGCTTAGTGCTAGGTAAAGAAGTTCGTCTACGTGGCGCGTACGTGATTAAAGCTGAACGTATTGAGAAAGRCGCTGAAGACAATATCACGACTATCTTCTGTTCTTACGACAATGAGACACTAGGTAAGAACCCAGCTGATGGTCGTAAAGTGAAAGGTGTAATTCACTGGGTATCTGCTGATAAGGCACTGCCTGCTGAGATTCGTTTGTACGATCGTCTATTCACTGTTGCAAATCCAGCTGCTGCAGACGACTTCACAGCAACGATTAACTCTGACTCGCTTGTAATGCTTAACGGTTTTGTTGAACCAAGCCTAGCGAAAGGCGCTGCTGAACAAGCGTTCCAGTTTGAACGTACAGGTTACTTCTGTGTGGACTCGAAAGATTCTAAAGCAGATGCACTAGTATTCAACCGTACGGTTGGTTTACGTGATACTTGGGGTAAAGTAGAAGGTTAATCCTTATACTTAATGCCAAAATAAAAAAGCCAGCTGAATAGCTGGTTTTTTTTCATTTGAAATATGAGCTTGAACGAAGGTCGGCTTCGGGGGAGGGGGGAAACAGTTTCTCACCGCGAATTTTCACAAACTATATAGGTCTATCTTTGCGGATTAAGAAAGTCGATACTTCGGAGACTTAAGCATAAGCGTATAAAAAAACCGGCCAAAGCCGGTTCTTAAATTACTTGATTTTATGTGCGTCTGGGTTGCCTTTACAGTCACCGTGCAAACTTTTTCCATAGAGGTATAAACTATGGTTAGTTAGGTTCACATTGTAACGTTGAGCGATTTCTGTTTGACGTTCTTCAATAATATCATCAGAAAACTCAATAACTGCGCCACAGTCTAAACACACAAGGTGATCGTGGTGGTGTTGAGTCGACAGTTCGAAAACTGATTTTCCACCTTCAAAATGGTGACGAGTAACAATACCTGCATCATCAAATTGGTTTAAGACACGGTAGACCGTCGCTAAGCCGATTTCTTCACCTAAGTCGATCAGCTTTTTATACAAATCTTCAGCACTAATATGTTGGCAATCTGGTTGTTGTAATACTTCTAGAATTTTTAGCCTTGGAAGGGTCACTTTTAGACCAGCATCTTTTAGCGCTTGATTATTGTCTGACATATACTTTCCTGTTGATGATCTGCAGCAATTAAYAGAATTCAATATTCCTATCATTATAGGTCACTAGAAGATAACAATAAACCACGAACTTCAAAGGGTTACTACTTAGTTTATGAAATAATGTTTTTGTAAATTTTTTGTAACTCGCATATATTAGATGTCAGACCAGTTATGGAAAGGGTTAGAGATTAACTAGCCTTAAAATTAGACACGGGATGTCATTAATGAATAAACAACTCGCAAAAATTTACAAACCCAATGTTGTTAAGTGTGCTTTGAACATTTGGCCCCCATTTTGGGGTTCGGGTATTAAAATCACGCGTATAAGTGATGATTTTCGAGAAGTGAATATGAGGTTGAAACTTAGGTGGTGGAATAAGAATGCCAATCGAACTCAATATGGTGGCAGCATATTTTCTTTGACCGACCCTGTTTACTCATTGATGCTCATGGGGATTCTAGGTGAGCAGTATTATGTCTGGGATAAAGAAGCCAGCATTAACTTCATTAAGCCTGGTCAATCAGACTTATTTGCAAACTTTGAAATTACTCAGAACCAGCTTGAGGATATTTATAGACAAACAGCACTAGGTGAAAAGTGCTTCCCTGAGTTCATTATTCATGTGAAAGATAAGCAAGGTAATGTGGTGTCTGAGGTTCAACGAAGGCTTTATGTACGGAAGAAGCCGCAATTTCGAGATGCTGAAGAATTGTTAGAGTCATAAAAAAACCTCCTAATAAGGAGGTTTTTCAGTAGAGCAGTATTAGAACTAGTCTTCTAGCTCTGCTAAGCACATTTCTTCATGGATTTGTTTAACCCAGTTCGAAACACGCTCGTCTGTAAGTTCTGGTTGACGGTCTTCATCGATACAAAGGCCAACAAATAGGCTGTCATCGCCTTCCACTAGACCTTTAGAAGCTTCGAACTCATAGCCTTCAGTAGAAGTGTGGCCTAAAATCGTGCCACCTTTTGCTTCAACGATATCACGAATGTTACCCATCGCATCACAGAAGTATTCAGCGTAGTCTTCTTGGTCACCACAACCGAAAATAGCAACAAGCTTAGTTGAAAAATCAATAGCTTCTAATTCAGGGAAAAAGTCATCCCAGTCACATTGCGCTTCGCCGTAGTACCAAGTAGGGATACCAAGCAATAAAAGATCGAAATTATCGATGTCTTCTTTACTGCTTTTTGCAATGTCTTGAACTTGAACGAGCTGTTTGCCCAACTGTTTTTGGATCATCTTAGCAACAGCTTCAGTGTTACCTGTATCGCTACCAAAGAAGAGACCTACACTT
>NZ_JAKJSW010000279.1:0-4426 GCF_050337375.1 Vibrio makurazakiensis
CTTTAAAACTAATCACTTAGGGGTAGTCTCACTTCGTGATCGAGAACAAGTTTCATCATCTCGTTCATTAATAATATAAAGCCAGACCTTATGTTAGGAGATGCTATGAAACACTTTCTACCATCCTCTGTGATGCTGACACCTTTTCTTGTGAAATATTACGACGAAGATGATGATTCTAACGACGAGCTCGACGCTCAGTCAGAAGATGCGATACAAACTCAAGCAGCAACGAACCAATCCACTGAGTAATTGACGACATGACACTTAAAGAGCTTAAACGGAGTTAGGCTCTTATCCCTTCCCCCCTTAACAACACACCAACCCCAACAATTAACTTATTTTTCAAATTGTTAGCCGCATGACTATTAACAAAAACATCATCATATTTTGCCAATCGTTTGCATTTTGACTCACTGCACACAAATACCCACAAAGTAGTACCCTCAGTTTGTAAACTTATTTTAGATCAATATTTAAAACCTCAGCTATCGCCATGATGAACTCAGTTCGAATCATAATTCAATGGAGTCACCACATGGCTAGCGCATTTTTTATCCCAACAATTAATTTTATGGGCGCAGACTGTTTAACAGATGCGACTGACAGCATTCAGTCACAAGGCTTTAAAAAAGGTCTTATCGTTACCGACAAAGTATTGAACCAAATTGGTGTTGTAGGACAAGTACAGCAATTACTGGCTGACCGCAGTGTCGACACAGTTGTATTTGACGGCACCCAACCAAACCCAACCATTGGCAACGTAGAAAGCGGTTTAGCGTTACTACAAGAAAACGGCTGTGACTTCGTAATTTCATTAGGTGGTGGCTCACCTCATGACTGTGCGAAAGGCATTGCACTTGTTGCAGCAAACGGCGGAAAAATTTCTGACTACGAAGGCGTAGATCAGTCAGCTAAACCTATGATGCCACTTATCGCTATCAACACCACAGCTGGTACCGCTTCAGAAATGACGCGTTTTTGTATCATCACAGACGAAGCTCGCCATATCAAAATGGCAATCGTCGACAAACATACTACACCGCTAATTTCTGTAAATGATCCTAAACTGATGCTAGCTAAGCCGGCTTCATTAACAGCAGCAACGGGAATGGATGCATTAACACACGCAGTGGAAGCGTATGTTTCTATTGCAGCAAYACCAATTACAGATGCGGTAGCTATCAAAGCAATTGAGTTGATCCAAGCTCACCTTCGCACAGCGGTATCTAACGGTGAAGATATTGAAGCACGTGAACAGATGGCTTACGCGCAATTTATGGCAGGGATGGCATTTAACAATGCATCACTTGGCTACGTTCATGCAATGGCTCATCAACTTGGCGGATTTTACGACTTACCTCACGGGGTTTGTAACGCAGTTCTGCTTCCTCACGTACAACGCTACAACGCTCAAGTGTGCCCAGAAAGGCTTCGTGATGTAGCAAAAGCGATGGGTGTAAACGTTGAGAAAATGACAGCAGAACAAGGTGCTGAAGCAGCATTGAATGCTATCATGGAGCTCTCGCAAGCTGTTGGTATTCCTGCTGGTCTAAAAGACCTAGGAGCAAAATCTGAAGACATCAGTATTCTTGCAGATAACGCATTAAAAGATGCTTGCGGTTTTACTAATCCAAAACAGGCAACACACGAAGAAATATCTGCCATTTTTGAAGCAGCAATGTAACAAAAAGTCTGAATAGTTTTAGTAACGATAATAAGCCCTCTTAGAGGGCTTATTTACACTGGACTAAGCCACAATTTAAGTTCCCTTACCCAAGACAATAAGTGAGCATTTCCAGCCTCTGTGAAAGTCCAAACATACACTAAGAAGTTAAGCCCAACCGTACACCAAAATAATACAGCGAACACTTTATTGTGGTAATGAACCTTGTAGGAACATTGGGCTATCAGCGCTCCAGGCCACCCACCAGCGAGAGATAAAGTGTGTAAGATCCCGTTATGTATTCGAAGTGTATTTTGTTTAGCCGCTGCGCTATCAAACATGTAAAACGAATAGGTTACAGCACTTAAAAAGACATAGAATAAAAGGACAATTGGAGGGTACTTAACAAGCCAAATACTCGCTAGCAGTACAGTGATAAACCAAACGACAATGGCCATTGAAAAGTTAAATACAAATGGACTCACACTCGACGTTGACGATTTTTCCTTTGCCGACTGATCAAATATCGCCGCGCGCCGCTTACTATCAACATCGTGATGAACTAAATCCCTTTGAACTAGGGAATCTTGAGAATTAAGAGGGTTAGCTGAATTTTTTCTAATCCCCCCTTCCCATTGCAGCACTGTACGTTCAGACCCCATTACACTTCCCTATCCCGCTAGCATTTATCATCAGGTTCGTTCCGACTACTATTTTTACTACAGCACTTACATTGCTACACCGTACTTAATGCATTGCTGTACCGAACTTAAATAGTTATATCGACCTAATGTTCACTCTAGTTGCATATGAAACTATGTAAACATTAATATAATGAGCCTTGTCACACTTCAAATACAATATTGATAGATAAATCACAAATATTGGCAGCCTGCTAATAAGCTCTAGCAATACTGGGGGATCTACAACCCCTTGAATAAGGAAGTTATATGAACAAAACGATACTCTTCACCTTACTATTGGCGAGTTTTACAAGCTTTGGTAACGAATATTCACTCACTAAAGTCGCCAGTAACCTTGAGCTACCATGGGGGCTTCAGTTTACTAATGAAAAAACACTATTAGTAACGGAAAAGACTGGTTCCGTTGTTGAGTTAGACATTCCAACAGGTAACAAAAACATACTGTTAACCATCAAGGATCTTTCAAGCAAAGGTCAGGGTGGGCTAATGGATATCGCCGTTTCTCCAATCAATTCTAACCAACTCTACTTTAGTTACAGTAAGCCAGTAACTAATGGTGTTGCGACTACGCTAGCGACTGCAAATTATAACGATGGCAAACTAACACAATGGCGTGATGTGCTTGTAACCAGCGCAGCTTCCGACACATCTCGTCACTTTGGTAGCCGTATCGCATTTGATAGCGACAATCACCTCTACCTGACTCTTGGAGACAAAGGCGATAGAGATAATGGGCAAGATACCTCTAACCACGCAGCAAGCATTCTGCGCCTAAACTTAGACGGTTCAGTTCCAAGTGATAATCCATTCATCAAAGACACCAATTATGCGAGTGAAATTTGGAGTTTCGGGCACCGTAACCCGCAAGGAATTACCTTTGATTTAGAATCAAACACTATGTGGGCGATAGAACACGGCCCTAGAGGTGGGGATGAGATAAACCGGATCAAACGCGGGAAAAACTATGGCTGGCCAATCACTTCACACGGAAAAGAGTATTGGGGGCCAATATCGGTAGGTGAAGCAGAAGAGAAAGAAGGTATTGAAAGCCCAGCGCTCGTTTACGTCCCTTCAATAGCCCCAAGCAGCTTAGTTTTATATCGAGGAGAGGTTTATCCGAATCTCAATGGAAAACTGCTCGCTGGCGCTTTAAAGCTCACTCATATCAATGTCATTTCTATAGACGACCAACTCGCACTTAAGGAAGAACGTCGCCTATTTGAAGATCTCAACGAGCGTATTAGAGATATTACTATTAGCCCCGGCGGGCACATTTATTTTTGTACGGACAACGGAAATATTTACCGCATCGAACCTAAAATTTTGGAGTCCTAAATTTCAGATTCAAGCTGTACCAAGTAACTGCGCATAAATTGCGTCCGTCTTTCTGCCTCTCGTTTGGCTGAGTCAGTATTCATGGTATCGACCAAGTGAAGTAATTTGATATAGAAATGGTCAATCGTAAACACTTTATCGTCAGGCTCTCTTGATTCACAAAAAGGGTCAGTCAGTGAATATAATGTGCGTCCTAATGAAGTACTCACTTGTACGCATCGAGCAATGCCAACGGCACCTAATGCATCCAAACGATCAGCATCTTGAACAATTTTTGCTTCTAAGGTTTCCGGAGTTACATTCGCACTGTAACTATGACTCACAATTGCATGATGTATAGCTGAGTAATATTGTTCTGGGTAGTTCACAGACTTTAGAAACTCAATCGCGATATCTGCGGCATGTTTAGAGCTTCGCTCTCGATCCGGATGATTTTTAGGAAAGGTAAAACAATCGTGTAAGTAGGCAGCTGGCACTACTACCTCCTCCACTGCATTTTCCGCCCGACATAGCTGCTTAGCTGTTTTGACCACGCGTAAGATATGGTTTAAATCATGTGCAGCATCGGTTTGCATTTTTAGCTCAATAAAGGCAATTAGGCTTTGCTCGAACTTATCCAATAGTCTCGTCCCTTTTTATGTGTTGCCGATAATAGAAGTCTCTTACCCTTAAAGACGGTTTCTAAAAAACCATGACATGATCAACGAGGTATTTACCATCT
>NZ_JAKJSW010000280.1:0-4358 GCF_050337375.1 Vibrio makurazakiensis
GTACATAGACCTGTATCTTTTTAAATTAATCACGTCACAGCACCTACTTATTCCTAAAAAGAATAAGCAATAGTACTAAATCATTTATTTGGTTATACATAGACTTCTAGTATGCGAGAAAACTACAGGAGGATATAATTATGAGTTATGAAGGATGGTTTACGCTCGCACTCACCGTGCTTGTGCTGTTTACATTAATTAAAACATCAATCGGGCCGCATATCGTAATGATGGCGGCACTTACTATATTAAGTGTGACTGGGATTTTAACGACTAAAGAAGTCTTATCGGGTTTTAGTAATTCAGGGTTAATCACAGTCGCAGCAATGTTCGTTGTCGCGGCCGGGATATATCACTCTGGCGGTATCAACTTCATAGTAAACAGGCTCTTAGGCAACCCTAAAACAGTAAGAGGTGCATTGCTCAGGATTTTCTTACCCGTTGCTCCATTAAGCGCTTTTCTAAATAACACCCCCGTTGTTGCTACTATGCTACCCGCCATGATTGCTTGGTCTAATAAAACAAATATCGCTCCCTCTAGGTTATTAATACCGCTTAGCTATACAGCCATTCTTGGTGGTACTGTCACCCAGATAGGAACGAGTACTAATTTAATCGTTAACGGTCAGTATCAAAGTTTAACCGGGGAATCTGCTTTCGGCTTATTTGATATAACAATCATAAGTCTCCCAGTGGCGATTCTAGGCATGTTGTTCATATACATCCTATCTCCATTATTACTGCCAGATACGCGAGAAAACAAACCGCTTTCAAAAGTGAGAGAGTTCACCTTGGAAGTTTGTGTTACTAAAGATGGGGCATTGGATGGGAAGTCCATTAAAGAAGCAGGGCTAAGAAGTCTAAAAGGATTATTTCTTGTTGAAATTGAGCGTGGCGATTCAGTTTTACCGACAGTTTCACCCGATGAAATATTACAAGGAGGAGACCGGTTAGTTTTTGCTGGTGAAACAAAAGCAATTACAGATCTATTAAAAATAGATGGTATAGAGGCGCCAGGAAACCTAGAGCAACCGTTGCTCTTAGAGCATAAACGACAAGAAAGAGCGTTAGTTGAAGTAGTCGTGTCTCCATTTTTTGAAGCGTTAGGTACCTCAATTCGTGATTCTGAATTTAGAAACAAATATGATGCCGTTGTGCTTGCTGTTGCGCGAAACAGCGAAAGACTAAACTCAAATCTTGGTGCTATTAAAATACAAGCCGGTGATACTTTACTATTAGAGACCAAACCTGAATTTGCATCTAACCAGATGTTTAACAGGGAATTTCTACTTGTTAATGTTCCTGAACATGAAACCCCTAATCATGAAAAAGCCTCGCTCTCATGGTTATTTCTTATCGTAGCCGTTACTTCCGCCGCTACAGGACTTACATCGATGTTAAATGCATCGCTAGTTGCAGCCGGAGCGATGTTAGTTTTTGGGTGCCTATCAGCAAGACAGGCAGAAAAAAGTTTAGATATTACTGTCATTTTGACGATCGGGGCTTCTTTTGCTTTAGGGTTAGCGCTACAAAAATCAGGWGTGGCAAGTTATCTCGCTGAATTGATCGTAGGGTTAAGTTCCGGAAATGCCGTTATACTTCTTGTTTTAACTTATGTAACGGTATCCGTATTGACTGAAGTTATCACTAACAATGCAGCAGCTGTCTTAATGTTACCTTTAATCATTGAGGTTACAGAGAACGCTTCTTTGAACCCTACTCCATATATATTTGCAATAATGATGGCGGCTTCAGCAAGTTTCGCGACACCGCTAGGCTATCAAACAAACCTTATGGTTTTTGGACCAGGAAATTACAGATTTAGTGATTACTTGAAAATTGGCATTCCCATGAATCTGTTAGTAGGAATGACCACTATAACAATTCTGTATCTAGTATTTCCTCTGACTTTGTAACCCCGTTTAGTCAATGACTTACCTCACTAAATAAACCTCCCTTAAATTTATTCAAATATAAGGGAGGTAACTTAAGTGAAGTTATTAGAAGCGTATTAATACAACTTAGGAGGATTTCCTCTATTTTCGACAACTCGTTCAACTTGAGACTCCCACTTTCTGATTAGTTGGTTAAATTCCTTTGAATTTAAATACTTATCTAATGGGTCATCAAGGTTAAACTCGGGCATAAATGTTCCAAGAACTCCTTTATCTAATATCCCATCAGCAATAACATCGCTCTCCCTTAAAATGAGTACAGGCAACCCGATCTGGAATGCCATAGCTGGTTCTATTTGACTATAGGGACTAGTGAACCATTGACCATCTATCGTCGATTCCGATTCACTTCCAGGTTTCTCCTTGCCAGACTCAATATAATACCTTCGAAAAGCGACCGTTATTAACCCATTTGATTCAGACATCAGACGACGTATAGCTTTTAGTGGCGCATCCATATCGTAATCAGTAACACCTAAAGTTCGGGGGGTATAACCCTGCTCGAATAGATAGTTTGACAGCGTTTCGATAAAGTTTATCTGGTCACTGTTATAAGCATTAGGGTAACTAAGAAAAACTGAAGTTCCCATAAAACCTCCTCTTTTAACGAATACTCGCCAATATGCGCTCTAAGGGGTAATCCTTAAAATACGAAAATGTTATAAGCTAATATATTTTTATCGAGATCGCCCGATAGGAACTTTGAATGCGCTAGAAACGTAGATAAGTCAACGTGTCCCCAGCACTCTTTTGTCTATTCACGGCTTTCTGCTCGTCAATCGCGTTTACGCATTCATAGTTAAAAGCTAGTCGTCACGCCAATAGCTATGAGGCTAAAACGAATATAGTTAAAGAGCATGATGGAGGGACGAAAGGTATCTATCTATCAACTAAAACACAACTTTACATTACACTGCAACTTCCCCTATTCGTATTCATTGCCTTTACATAAACATAAACCTATCTAGGCCAACGTGGCCCACAGTTCCGTTTGGACATCTGGAATTACGAATAAGTTACAGTGTAACCAGAAAATAAAGTAACTTAAATACTGGTGAGTGGTCTATTTCGCTCAATATTCCAGGTTCGATTGTATTCGCCAAATTACAATCTGACTAATATCTTTGCTCTCCGATAAAGAGCGAGGATGAAGAACTTTATACAGTCAAAGCAAAAATCTCCCTACTTATTAGTGACACTGTATCTAATGATTACGCCACTTATTAGTTTTGGGTAACCACACCTCCTACGAACTTCGTTTAAACATCAATAAAGTAACGACCCACGGCAAAAAATTATAATCTCTATGTATTTCAATAGTTTAATTACAGCCGTCAAACTTACTGACGCCTAGATTAGTACTGTGTTTGACTTTCATGTTCATGTGTAATTAAATTACACAGTTACACACACTAGATTCTGAACAGATCTTTACCCTAGAGTAAGTCATTGAAAATACTTAGCTTATTGAATTTAAAGCGCTTGAATCAAAAGCCTTTCATAAACAACGCACATGAGTTTGAAGGGGAAGTTTACCAGTAGATTATTCTTGCCCTTAACTAGTTTTAGTTATAGTGCACGAGTGTTAGTTTTTTAAGATGAAAGAAAATGAAGTGATGTGATTGATTGGGAATGGTGTCAAATATGAGGAAGGTATTAATAGCCCCTACCCTATGTAGAAGCTATTAAAAAATAACGATTAATTAGATTCGTTTTGTTCAGCAATTTCTTTTCGGATTTGCTCGGCGACTAATTTGATAGCTTGAGCTGTACTCACACCTTGTGTCATGAGTTCTTGAATTCGCTCAACAGCCTTTTGTTGTTCTTGGTGAGATAGCGTTGGAAGATCGTTTAACATAGTCAGCTCCTATTTTTAGGAAGCTGACTATATAAGGAGTTTTAATAACTAGCAAGGAAATTGACGTAAGCACCCATTGAGTTTTCATTGGTGTAGCTGGCACCAATATCAAGCTGGAACAAGTTCAACGGTGAGATACCAAGACCTGCAGTAACAGTATCATCGGCATTATCGTAGGCAAGATTCTTTTTATAACCAGCCCTTAATTTCAGTTGACGTAACACATCGATTTCGCCACCAACCCTGAGCATTTGAGTGTTGTCATCAAAGTTAGTGAAGCGCTCTTCTTCATTAAGGTCATAATCAACACTGATTGTGGCGTAATCACCAACAATACCCATACCTACGGTATATAAAGGACGCATTTGATAAGCCTCAGAAACAGTACCGGAGCGAGTTGCGCCATCACTACTCTCAAGCTGATAATTTACAGTCTTTGTTTGAATATCACGTGATACCAAATTACTAGCAGAAAAACCCACACGGAAAGGCCCATAGAACCATAGTGCGCCCGCATCCATGTTAAACATAGTGTCTGCAGTCTC
>NZ_JAKJSW010000281.1:0-4355 GCF_050337375.1 Vibrio makurazakiensis
GCTTAATACAATTTGCGTATTACCTGTTTAGCTATCAACCACTAGATCGCCAAAAGCGATAACAAACAATAACGCCTAGAAAATTTGTATTTTCTAGGCGTTATATTAGGTGTCAGCTGAACATACATTCAAAGGAGGACTTTTAATTCAACTCTTGCTTTTCAGCGTATCTAACTGCACCTAAGCAAAGTGCGAACATAACAAAAGGAATAGCAGCGACGGTGTACTCAGTCCACGCAAATTCAGAAAATGCTTTGGCTAATATGACATGCCCCAACACCAATAGCAGCGCACAAATGATAGCAATTACAATCAATCGCAGTTCATGTTTAGTTTCAGTACTTTTCATGATAGTTCCTTAGATCCGTTTCTTATCATGAATTACACCACAGCTCTCCAACTTCTGTTCCGTACAGTTTGGGCATTATCGTCCCATACACTTTATACAAGGTTCAAATTTGAAGGTAGCTCGCTAAACCTACATCAAACGGTTTGCTAACTCCCCGAGTTTTCTTAACGCTTTTTCTCGACTCTCGGTGAGTTCATAAGAAAAATTCAAACGAATACACTGCTCAAAACGTTGATCCAAAGAGAACAATTCACCAGGCGCGACCCCTACTCCATTCTCTAACCCCAATTGATACAGCTCATTGGCACGAATAGCTGTAGGGAATTGAATCCAGAAGAAATACCCTCCCTGTGGGTTTGATATCTCAGTCCCTTTAGGAAGGACGCTAATCAGCAATGCTTTATATTTGTCTTTACGAGTGACAAGTTCACGTCGTAACTTTCTCAAATGATTGTCGTAGCTGTCATGAATCAAATAGTGTGCAACCCCAAGTTGAATAGGAGCACTACTTGATAAGGTACTTAAAAGTTGCAGCTTTTGAATGCGATCGCTGTATTGCGTATTCACAACCCACCCAATTCGATAACCTGGACATAAACTTTTAGAAAGTGACCCACAGAGTAAGACTAAATCTTGTGAGTCATAAAATTTCAATGGCTTAGGGCGAAGTTCAGACTGGTATAAGTCTCCATAAACATCGTCCTCGATAATAGGAACCTGATACTGCTGCGTTAATTCTACTATGCGTTGTTTACCCGACTCAGAAACCGAGCTCCCTGTTGGGTTTTGAAAAGTGGTCATCAGCCAGCATGCTTTCACATCATTGGTTTTCAGGGTTCGTTCAAACAAATCTACGTCTAATCCGGTAACAGGATCAACATTCACTTCTAGTGGAATCAACCCTAAACGCTCTACAGCTTGTAATGCACCATAAAATGCAGGGGATTCTACAATTACGCAGTCTCCCGGATTTGTTACAGCTTGAAGACTTAAATTAAGCGCTTCCATCGCACCAGAAGTAATGACAACGTCTTGAACGTTAACACTGATGCCTTGCTGCAAATAACGTTGAGCAACTTGACGACGTAGTGCTTCATTCCCTGGGGGCAAGTTATCAATCACACTACGATCATTCATCTTTCTCCCCGCGCTCGCCAAATTTCGAGTCAGGTCAGATAAAGGGAAAAGGCACGGATCTGGGAAAGCAGAACCAAAGGGTTCAATAGTGCTAGCAGAGCTTGATTTCAAAAAGTCGAACAGGACATCGTTGATCTTATGTGATGCAGGTTGTGATGGTTTATGAGGTTTCGGCTGCTCAAGACGAGGGGCAACAAAGTACCCAGACTGAGGCTTGGCAATGAGCCACCCTTGGCTTTCAAGCAATTGATACGCCTGTAATACCGTGCTGTTGCTAAGTCCAAAATTTCGGCAGCTCATACGAACTGAAGGGATTTTTTCACCGACACGCCAAGTTCCCTGTTCGATCTGTTGCTTAATCTGTGTAGCAAGCTCTTGATACCGTGTCATAAAACCCTTTTCGTACTCATGAAATCATTCTTTTTGGAACGCGAACTGTACCATACACAGGGGCTCACCCGTTGAGTGTACTTAGCTAAACTGTGTTTTCTCACTCATAATTATGGCGAGTTAAACGAATAAATTAAATTTACAGAACACCAGCCGCAACATGCTATTATCAAAATAGTTACATTTAAATGAAATTTCTTCCCGCTATTTTAGGTTGTTATATTATAATCCCTACCAATAATTGCGACTGATAGCACATCTGAACATCAAGCTGCGTCTTGCTTCATAAAGGAAAAATTATGGCTCACACCAAACCTCAATCTCTGTTAACTCTAAGGTTTTATGCCATTTCAGCCTTTTTATACGGAACGTACGTAGGCAGGGTATGTCCATTATTAGAAACGTTATCTGTGCTACAGGTATTGGCACATACTTCTGCGACTTTTGCGGTTTTATTCCTTATTCGCCAATACATACTTCAGAATCACTCTTTAGCAAAGAGCCTTCAATTTATAAAGCTAGATACCACTCTCTTTTTCTTTGGCAGCATTCCGTTAGCGCTTTACTACAATTTTTTCCACGAATTCACTATAGACAGTAATCTCAAGGTGGTTTTTGGCATCACATTATTTGGTTTTTTTACCGGCAGTATTTTGCAACTTATCGCCAAAACTAACGAATTCGACGAGCTCTCTAATAGTGAAATTGAAAAGTTTCATACCGAAGGCAAGCGTCACTCCATGATAAAGAACATGATAGTGCTGGTAGTGCTGTTACTTAGTACGCTCACGCTTATGCTGACAATGGTCGCAGTGAAAGACATATACTGGTTAGAACACAACCCGATGAAGCTGGCTGACGGTACTGGAAAATGGAGCATCATTAAAGAATTCGTTTATGTTGCGGGCATTATGATGGCTTACGTCATCACTATCATGATGCTTTGGAGTAAATTAATGAAAAAGGTTCTTCAAAGCCAAGAAGAGTCATTACTTAAAGTTTCGCGCGGTGATACTTCAACGCGCTTACCTATCTTCGCTTTTGATGAACTGGGGTCAATGGCCTCTCTGACCAACTCGATGCTAGATCATCTACAGTACGCTCAGTCTGAAGTAAAAACGACACGTGATGTGGCTATTGTCAGCCTTTCCGCGCTTGCAGAGTCACGAGACAACGAAACCGGCGCGCATATCTTGCGTACACAAGAATACGTAAAAGTATTAGCAGAGCATCTAAGCACTTCCGAAAAACATGCAGAGTTATTAACACCTAATTATATAGAACTACTATATAAATCAGCTCCTTTGCACGATGTCGGTAAAGTTGGTATTCCTGATAATGTACTACTTAAGCCAGGTAAACTTACCGACGAAGAGTTTGAGATCATGAAGGGGCACCCTCAAATTGGTGCTGAAGCGTTATCTATTGCAGAGAAGCAGCTAGGGAGTAGCTCGTTCCTACGAGTAGCAAAAGAGATCTCTCTAACGCATCACGAAAAATGGGATGGTAATGGCTACCCTAACCGTTTAGCTGGCGAAGAGATCCCGTTATCCGGTCGCTTAATGGCGCTTGCCGATGTATATGATGCTCTGATTTCAAAACGAGTCTATAAGCCAGCCTTTACTCACGAACAAGCCAAAGCCATCATTTTAGAGGGTAATGGAAGTCATTTTGATCCTGAAGTAGTTGAAGCTTTCCTTTATGTTGAAAAGAAATTTATTGATATCGCCGCAGCTTACCAGGACAAAAAGAATGACATTAGTGAGCTAGAAAGAGAAAGCTTTGTTACCCAACCCGTATAGCTAAATTAGATACAGACAAAAACCAATGAATACTTACACCCTATCGGTTTATCCGTAGGGTGTTTTATTATAACTTTTCGGTCTTTATTTAATAATTTACCTCTAAGTTACTTTTTTTACCTTTTTCTGTTCACTTCGTATTGTCTTCAAAAAACCTTACAGGTATAAATACTGAAGTTTGTTACTATCCTCCCTTCAATTGACATGGATGARGATTATGTTTGAAAAAGTTGTAGCTGCCCCGGCAGATCCTATCCTCGGCCTAACGGAAGAGTTTAAAAAAGACGCTCGCGCTGAAAAAATCAACCTAGGTGTTGGTATTTACAAGAACGAAGCTGGTCAAACTCCTGTTCTTAAGACAGTTAAGAAAGCGGAAGCTGCCCTTTTAGAAAATGAAAAAACCAAATCTTACCTAACAATTGAAGGCACAGCTGAATACGGCCAAGCTGTTCAAAAACTACTTTTCGGTTCTGATGCAGAAATCGTAACCTCTCAACGTGCTAAAACAGCTCAAGCTCCAGGTGGTACTGGTGCTCTTCGTGTTGCTGGCGAGTTTATCAAACGTCAACTTGGTAACGTGAAAATCTGGATCAGTAACCCGACGTGGGCAAACCACAACGGTGTTTTCGCAGCAGCAGGTATCGAAACAGCACAATACAGCTACTACAACGCTGAAA
>NZ_JAKJSW010000282.1:0-4302 GCF_050337375.1 Vibrio makurazakiensis
GTGTCTGCATGAACAACAAATGGGAGGTTGCTTAACCTCCCATTTGTTGTTCATGCAGACACTGTCACGTTCTTAACACGAAGGCGAAACTCACTTTACTACGCAGTCTACCGAGATACATCACAGCTCGTGATGACCTTGGCCTTAAAAGAAATAGACGTTGCGGTTATTCAAATGATCCAACAAGCAGAACTTCAAAGTCTAGCAACGCTAAAAAATAATATTGCTCAACAAGCGGCTAGTTTTGATTTTATTAATTGGATTGAACAATTTTGCAAGTTAGGTCTGCTAAATGTTCAACCATTAGGAGAAATATAATGATTAAGTCAGCTATCAACTGGTTCGATATTTTTGTCGAAAAATGTAAGAAATATGATTACGTCCCATTACTTTGCGTGCGTTTATATTTAATCCCAGTCATCTTCGTCGGTGCTYGTTCAAAAGTACTAGGTTTTGCAGGCACAGTCGCTTGGTTTGGTGCATCAACCGCTGATGGTGGTTTAAACCTCCCTTTCCCTGAGTTACTGGCGTTCTTAGCCGCAGCAACCGAGGTTCTTGGCTGTATTTGTATAGCCCTTGGCTTATTCACGCGCTTTATCTCTATCCCAATGATTTTCATGATGAGCGTAGCAAGTGCAATGGTGCACTGGAAACACGGTTGGGATGCTATTGCTACAGGTGGTATGGAAGCAACGGTTCGCCTAAATGGATTCATAGAGTGGCTAGCTGTTAACTTCCCAGGACGATACAACTACATTACTGAGCTCGGTGACCCGGTAATGCTAAACAACGGTATGGAGTTCGCTGGCACTTATTTCGTTATGTTACTTGTTCTACTCGCTTATGGTGGTGGTCGTTACGTAAGCCTCGACTACTGGCTAAACAAAAAACTTCGCTCTACCCCTACTAACGCTTAATCCCTAACACAAAAATTCTTTCAACCTAATCTTACCCACCACACTCTGTGGTGGGAAGGAGTCTCTATGTTTACAGATGTCGTTGATCTGTCGCGGTTTCAATTTGCAAGTACCGCACTCTATCACTTTATATTTATCCCACTGACTATTGGCCTTTCGGTTTTGCTTGGCGTGATGGAATCACTCTATGTGATGACGGGAAAAACCATTTATAAAGACATGACCAAATTCTGGGGTAAGCTCTTTGGGATAAACTTCGCGGTGGGTGTCGCAACGGGTTTAACCATGGAATTCCAATTTGGTACAAACTGGGCTTACTACTCACACTACGTTGGAGATATTTTCGGCGCTCCCTTAGCAATTGAAGCGCTCGTTGCATTCTTCCTAGAGTCTACTTTAGTCGGCATGTTCTTCTTTGGCTGGGATCGACTGTCAAAACGCCAGCACTTATCAATCACCTGGCTAACAGCACTAGGTTCAAACTTCTCTGGTTTATGGATCTTGATGGCGAACGGCTGGATGCAAAATCCAGTTGGCGCAGAGTTCAATTTTGAAACCATGCGTATGGAAATGACTGACTTTGTTCAGGTGATCTTTAACCCTGTCACACAAGTCAAATTTGTTCACACAGTTGCAGCAGGATACACAACAGGCGCATTGTTCGTTATGGGTATCAGTGCATACTACATGCTAAAAAACCGTGACTTACCTTTCGCACGTCGTTCATTCGCTATTGCGAGTGCATTTGGAATGGCAGCGATTGTCTCTACGCTTATGTTGGGTGATGAATCCGGCTATGAACTTGGTGATGTTCAACAAGTTAAATTGGCAGCAATTGAAGCTGAATGGCACACCGAAGAAGCACCGGCCTCGTTCACTCTATTCGGTTTTCCTAATCAGGAAACAATGGAAACTGACTATGCCGTTAAGATCCCTTATTTAATGGGGATTATTGCTACTCGTTCACTTGATGAGCCTGTAATCGGCATACGTGACCTTATGGCACAAAGTGAAGAACGTGTGCGCAGCGGTATTCTCGCTTACGGGTTACTGGAAAAGCTTCGTTCTGGCAATAAATCTGCAGAAAACATTGAGCAATTTGACCAAGTAAAAGACGACTTAGGTTATGGCTTACTTGTTAAGAAATATACAGACAAAGTGACTGACGCAACTGAAGAACAAATAAAGCAAGCAGCGAAGGACACCATTCCTACCGTTGCCCCACTGTTTTGGAGCTTCCGAATCATGGTGGTTTGTGGAATGTTGATATTCGCGGTTGTTGGCTTGTCATTCATCCAAACCTGTCTTGGAAAAATCGGACAAACTCGTTGGCTGCTTAAAGCGACATTACTTGCGATCCCTCTTCCTTGGATTGCATGTGAAATGGGGTGGTTTGTCGCTGAATATGGCCGCCAGCCATGGGCTATTGGTGAGATCCTTCCTGTAAACATGGCGGTATCAGACTTACCGGCATCAAGCATCTGGTTATCACTGGCTGCTGTTTATGTTCTGTATACCTTGTTCCTAATCGCTGAGATGTACCTGATGGTTAAATTTGCTCGCAAAGGACCAAGTGCATTAAAGACAGGACGCTATCACTTCGAACAGTCCGATTCGGACCTAAATAAACTTGTGGATCTTCATTAAGGATATATTGATGTTTGACTACGAAAACTTACGCCTATTTACATGGGCAATTGTCGGGGTATTACTGATCGGTTTTATCATCACCGACGGCTTCGATATGGGTGTCGGCGCGCTATTACCAATACTCGCGGATAATGATACCGAACGCCGAGTAATGATTAACTCAATTGCGCCTCATTGGGATGGCAACCAGGTATGGCTAGTGACTGCAGGTGGTGCGATCTTTGCGATTTGGCCTTCGATTTATGGTGCTGCATTCTCGGGCTTTTATCTTGCGATGTTGCTGGTTCTTGCGTCGTTATGGTTACGCCCTATAGGCATGGACTACCGCTCAAAGATTGATGACCCTCGCTGGCGTAAAGCTTGTGACGCAGCACTTGTTGTTAGTGGTTTTATTCCACCCATCATTTTCGGTGTAGGCTTCGGTAATCTATTAATAGGTGTACCTTTTGAGCTTAACGAATTCTTGATGTTTTCTTATAAAGGTGGGTTCTTCGATCTATTGACTCCGTTCCCTATACTTTGTGGACTAGTTAGTCTGGGATTAGTGTTAACGCAGGGCTCAGTATTCCTCTGCCTAAAAACAGAAGGCGCGTTACTTAGTAGAGCACAGAGGTTTGCAACGATCAGCGCGATTGTAACAGCACTACTGTTTATTGCCGGTGGTATCTATTCGACCATTGAGCCGGGATACATCATCACTAGCCCGATAGTAACGGATGCTGCATCGAACCCATTGACCAAACATGTAATGGTGTTTGAGGGGCTACTGCTTCATAACTTTGTGTCGCACCCTCTGCTTTGGTTAATCCCATTAGCTGGAATCATGACTTTGTTTTTAGCAAGTACAGCGGTTAATTACCAACGTCCAGGTGTCGCATTTGCACTGTCTAGCTTTTCAATTGCGAGTGTCATCCTTACTGCTGGTGTAGCTCTATTCCCGATGGTTATGCCATCAAGCTTGATGCCGTCTCATAGCTTAACCTTGTGGGACTCTACATCTAGCCAACTGACATTATCAATTATCTCGGTGGTTTCGATAATCGTAGTCCCTATCATCTTAGCCTATACAACATGGTGCTATTACAAAATGTTCGGACGCTTGAATAACCAATATATTCAAGATAACAGTTCGTCACTCTATTAAGGAAAACCTATGTGGTATTTTTGCTGGGTACTAGGTGTACTACTCGCCTGCTCTTTTGGGATCATTAACGCGCTGTGGTTAGAACATTCAGAAGCGTTCGAAAAAGAGWCATAGGTTACGACTAAACGTACACATAAATAACAAGATAATACCTTCGTTCTACTCAATGAGCGAAGGCATTTTAAAGATTGGGCTATAAAAAATGGAGGTGATGAGAAAATTGTGTGAGGCATTATTAATGAGACATTTTGTCTCCATCGTAAATATGTCGCTACAAAAAGTAAGGCTACTTAGTCAAAATATACCAATGTGACGTTATCAAACTGCTTTATCATTCAGAGCTTGTGTTTCATCAACGCCTTGTTGCCCTTCACTCTGCTTAGTCACTAACTTTTCATCTTCTRCGTCAGTAGGATGAAATTCTTCGAGGTTAGACTCTTCTTCGACTAAGTCTTGTTCTTCACTAGCGCCTGAGTCAATCTCAGGGCTGTGACCTTGATCGTCTAATTCATCCGTTATCTCGTCCACTTGCTCTTTAACCCAACCACGTAACTGACTGGCCACATCTGAAGAAAGGGACTTAACCGCTGA
>NZ_JAKJSW010000283.1:0-4261 GCF_050337375.1 Vibrio makurazakiensis
AAATCATTGATCATTTCTGTAGCAGCGTTCACTTCACTACAAGCAGCATCTGCCGATTTTGGTGTGAATATTCAATGGGATAAGACTCATTCATACCACCAGCCAAGTCAGGGTGAGCAATCAAAATTTGAGCAAATGATAGAGTCTGGTGAAATAAAAGATGTGTTCGTTCAAGAGAGTTACGGCAACATCCAATCAATGAACTTTGTTATTGAAGCGGATAACGAACAGCAGGTTAACGACAAGATTAACAGCCTGCCTATGGCTCAAAATGGCACGCTAGAAATTAACGGAATTGAGTACCTTGGCGATATGTGGTTAAACAGTAGCTTATCGAATCAAAACTATGGCTTAACATTCAACTGGAACCAAGATATCGACAGTGCGGAGCTTAACCGAGTATTAGGTGTGGATTTACAGCGCGTTGTAACGCTAAACCAGGCTGGTGTTGTCACATCATCTTATATCAAGACTCAACAAGATAATGGCACAATAAAACCTGTTTATTTGATTTCGATGCTTGCTGACAGCGAAGAAAATGCGCTTCAACTTAGCCAGCAATTTGAAGCGGTTTATCAAGGCTATGCTAGCGTTGAAGTACAATATTTGGGTAAAAAGCTAACGCTTTAGTCAGCACACTTCTCTCTTAGGTCAAACCGTATATACACAGTTCATATATACGGTTTCCTAAACTTTCGAACCAAGCTTAGCTTGCCGCTAGCTCCCAGTCCGTAAGTAGTTTCATGATCTCTTTAGAATCTTGATGGCTAGCCATAGGCGATGCTAACTGCTTTTTCCCTGTAGCGAGTGCGTTACGAATATTTCTTACTTGATAGTAGAAACCATCACCTTTTGCTGCGACTTTGACTTCTCTCGTTGACGTTTCATACACCTCAACCGTAAAGCTGTTCTCTTGTGTTGCTAGCCAAGGATTAGTATCTAGTGTAATACAGCCTTTACTGCCCAAAATGGTAAAGCCATGCTTTAACCCATACGTTTCTGCGGTATGAATTTGAGCCGTGATCGTATCGTTAAATCGCATCAACGCTGAGGACTCACAAATATTGCCATCTTGCCCTCGTCTACCTATCGCAGAGAACGACACTTGATCAAATGCTCGCTCGCCAAGCTGATGTTTGATAACAGAATGAATCAGAGACATTGGATAACAGCCGAGATTATAGAGTGCGCCTTTACTGTCAGGATTTACAAACTGGTCAATCGCTGCGACGTAAGAGCCTTGAATAAAACGAATTTCCCCGATTTCACCCGTCGCGATCTCTTCATGCAGTTTTTCCATTAATGGGTGATGCAAATACATCAAACCTTCAGCGAAGAAAACGTCCGCTTCTTTGACTGCAGCTAGGGCTTGTTCTGTCTTTTTCATATCAATGGATAAAGACTTTTCACACAGAATGGCTTTGCCTTGTAGGGCAGCCTTAATGACATACTCATGGTGTACGTGGTTTGGCAGCGCGATATAAATAATATCGATAGCATCATCGCTAATCAGCGCATCATAGTCGTTGTAGATTGTTGTTGGCTGATATTGCTGTGCAAAGTCATTCAATGTTTTTTCAGTTCGGCCTGCGACTGCGTAAAGCTCACTGTGCTTATCTTCGTTAATCGCATCAGCCATAACACCCGATATAAAGCTTGTTCCCAATATGCCCCATTTCATGCTTACAGCTCCTGCTTCTGTGTTTCAAATACTTGAACGAGTTCAGTTATATCGCGCTCAATAAAAGCTTGAGTATGAGACATTCCGAAGTGCTGGTTAATTGCATCTCTGTCGACATACTGTTCCCATAAAACAACACGCTGGCTGTCTTTTTCATCATAAGTCGCTAACGCTTGTAAACAGCCATGTTCACTTTGCATATCGACACAAAATTGTTCAATAGCAGTAACGGCTTCATTTCGTTCAACGTGTTCTTTTATTTTTAATTCTGCTGTCACAAAAATTGGTTTGCTCATTATCGGTATTCCGGGTGTTATTTGATCGGCTATTCGTTAGCTTTAATATAATTACCTCTTAATAATTGATAAACTCGTCTTTATTTTATTCTTTATAAACTGTGAGTGTTTAATGGATAAGTTAACTAGCATGAAAATCTTTGCTTACGTCGCTGAGCACGGCAGCTTTCGTGGTGCTGCCCACCGTTTTAATTTATCGGCAACCATGATTGGCAAACACATTCAGGCTTTGGAAACGAACCTTAATTCCCAGCTGATCCACCGTACAACCCGCAAGCAATCACTCACAGACTCAGGACAACTGTATTACCGAGAATGTAAACGTATTTTAGAAGACATCAGCAATGCCGAGAATTTGATTCAGACCATTGAAAATCAACCTCAAGGAACGGTGAAGATCAACAGCCCCGTCACATACGGCAATAAGGTACTTGCGCCTATCATCGCTAAGTTCTTGGTGGAATACCCGACGATCAACATCGAATTAATGCTCAATAACGATCTTGTTGACCCCTATTCTTCTGATATCGATTTGATTGTAAGAATAGGTACGTTATCTGACTCTAATCTAGTGGCACGCAGCCTCGGCGACTATGGCATGAGCTATTGCGCTTCACCTGAATACTTAGAGCAACATTCACCCATTACTTCACTCGAAGAACTGATGCAACATCCGTCACTGGGGTTTAGTTACACGAGTGGAAGTGACGTTCAATTGAGTAGCTCTCCATCTTCAACGCGAAATAGGGGGCAAGTTCGCCTAACGTCCAATAATGGTGATGTATTACGATATGCAGCATTGCAAGGTGTAGGTGTATTGTTACAACCTAGAATATTGGTTGAAGAAGAAATGAGCAAAGGAACATTAATCGAGATTTTATCTGATACGTTACCAGCGCCTAAGCCCATCCATTTACTCTATAAAACTAAACAACTTTCACTGAAAAACCGCACTTTCGTCGATTTTTTGTTAAACGAACTCGCCTAATTCAGAGGTGTTGGGGTAGTTAACTTGCCCCGACACGCCAGCCATGGCCAACTACGCCCAGCCACGCAACACTGACTACCTCTCGATATACGCGATATAAACATCCAACATTCAATCACGTAATGTTTAAGTATTGTCCTATGACGAAGTAATGTCACAAAAACCAATACAAAACTCCTCATACCAGTTGTCAATCTATTTGCATACACGTACTTTTACCGCACTTATCCAGTTAACGACCACTTTACAGCTTCCTACGCCCCTTCAAATAACTTTCCTTTGTGATCAAAGTCGTTCAATTTAACAAATAACGCTCGTTTGATTAACAATTACATGCTCAAACACTCACTTTTAATGCTCGTTTGTTTTCGAATTCGAAAATATATGCACAATAACACCGTGCTAGACAACGAAAACAAAACAAGGACTCGAAAATGACAACAAATAAACACCCATCTCTATTAGGCGAATGCCTAGCTGAGTTTATAGGAACAGGACTTCTAATCTTCTTTGGCGTGGGCTGTGTGGCTGCTTTAGTTTTAACTGGGGCATCATTCGGACAATGGGAAATCAGTATTGTGTGGGGCTTTGGTGTTTCTATTGCCATTTACTGCACGGCTGGGGTTTCTGGTGCACACATCAACCCAGCAGTAACCATTGCTCTGGCGATGTTCCATGGCTTCGATAAAGCGAAAGTCGTACCTTACATCATTGCCCAATTACTTGGTGCTTTCTGTTCTGCTGCTTTAGTTTACAGCCTCTACAGTAACCTTTTTACTGACTACGAAATTGCGCATAGCTTCGTTCGTAGCAGCCAAGAAGCACTTGCTACTGCTGGTATCTTCTCGACTTACCCACATGCTTCACTTTCTTTCTTTGGCGCTTTTGCAGTGGAATTCGTGATTACAGCGGTACTAATGTTTGCCATTCTTGCACTCGGTGATGAGAACAATGGCGCTTCACGTGGTGCAATGAACCCACTGCTTATCGGTATTCTTATCGCTGTTATTGGTGGTTCACTAGGTCCACTAACGGGCTTCGCTATGAACCCAGCTCGTGACTTCGGTCCAAAGCTATTCGCATATTTCGCAGGTTGGGAATTTGCACTAACAGGTGCACGTGACATTCCTTACTTTATCGTCCCAATTCTAGCGCCAATCGCTGGTGCATGCTTTGGTGGCTGGCTATACCCGAAAGCAATCGCAGCTTACCTACCTGTAGAAGGCCAAGGCTGTACTATCCCAAATCAATGTGAAACGGAAGAAGAAGCTGAACAAGCTCGCGCTTAAATCTAAG
>NZ_JAKJSW010000284.1:0-4222 GCF_050337375.1 Vibrio makurazakiensis
CTTTTAATGCTAAAACCTCTTCTGAAGACCAGAAGAAACACGACGACTTTGTCGCTCGAATGATGGAAAAAGGTTACACCGAGAAGCAAGTGAGATTGCTGTCTGAGTGGTACCTAAGAGTGCGTAAATCCTCTTAAGCATAAGATGGATAGCTACTGCGATACTTAAAGGGGAAATTTATGGCGCAATTTATCGATCGGAGGCTCAATGGCAAGAACAAGAGTGCTGTTAACAGGCAGCGCTTCTTGAGACGCCACAAAGAGCAAATAAAGGAATCTGTAGCCGATGCAGTAAATCGACGTTCAATCACCAATACGGAAACAGGTGAAGACGTTGCGATTCCGCATAGAGACATTAAAGAGCCAACCTTCCATCAAGGACAGGGAGGAATGCGCGAGCGAGTCCACCCTGGTAATGACCAGTTTATTACTGGTGACAAAATTGACCGCCCTAAAGGCGGCGGTCAAGGTGGTGGCTCTGGTGAGGGTGATGCCAGTAAAGATGGCGAAGGCCAAGATGAGTTCGTATTCCAAATATCAAAAGATGAATATCTCGATATTTTATTCGAAGACCTTGAGCTTCCTAATTTGGAAAAAAACCAGATTAGTAAAATAACAGAGTGGAAAACTCATCGAGCGGGATACCAAACAGCGGGGATCCCGTCGAATATTGCCATCGTTAAATCTTTGCAGCAGTCGCTTGCAAGACGTACAGCAATGACAGCTGGTAAGAAAAGAGCTCTAAATGAACTCATGGAGCAACTCGACCAAATAAAAATGGAAGAGCCCGCTCAACCTTTTGAAGAAAACCGTTTAAAAGCAGAAATTGAAGAACTAAGAAACAAAATCAATAGTGTTCCTTTTATTGATACCTTCGATCTGCGCTTCAAAAATTATGAACGACGCCCTATCCCTTCTAGCCAAGCCGTTATGTTCTGTCTAATGGATGTATCTGGCTCTATGGATCAGGCAACGAAAGACATAGCAAAACGCTTTTACGTGCTGCTGTATCTTTTCCTTAACCGAACTTATGAAAATGTCGATGTGGTATTTATTCGTCACCACACTCAAGCCAAAGAAGTCGACGAACATGAGTTTTTCTACTCGCAAGAGACTGGTGGAACCATAGTTTCAAGTGCACTAAAACTCATGAATGAAATTGTCGCAGATCGCTACCCAGTAGGAGAATGGAACATTTATGCGGCACAAGCTTCCGATGGTGATAATTGGGCTGATGACTCCCCACGCTGTAAAGAATTACTCGTGAACAAGCTCCTCCCTAATTGTCAGTATTATTCTTATATCGAAATAACACGCCGCTCACATCAAACCCTGTGGCATGAGTATGAAAAACTAGAAAGTTCTTTTGATAACTTTGCGATGAAGAATATTCGCACCGTCGACGACATTTTCCCAGTATTCAGGGAATTGTTTCAAAAAGAGACAGCGTAAGGAGGCTTGCCCATGACAACGAAGTCAAACGTTGCCGAAAAAGGCAAAACCAAGACACTGCCAGATGGCCCAGACTGGACCTTTAATCTTTTAGAACAATATCACGTAGAGATTAAACGAGTCGCTCAGCACTATAGATTAGACACCTACCCTAACCAGATTGAGGTAATAACGTCTGAACAAATGATGGATGCGTACTCCAGCATAGGGATGCCCATTAATTACAATCACTGGTCGTTTGGTAAAAAATTCATCCAGACAGAACAAAACTATAAGCATGGGCAAATGGGGCTCGCTTATGAAATTGTGATTAACTCAGACCCATGTATCGCTTACCTAATGGAAGAGAACACTGTAACCATGCAAGCTTTGGTTATGGCGCATGCATGTTATGGACACAACTCTTTTTTCRAAGGTAATTACCTATTTCAAACGTGGACTGACGCAAGCTCCATTATTGATTATCTGTTATTTGCCAAAAAGTACATCAGTGAATGTGAAGAGAAATATGGCGTCGCTGAAGTTGAAGCCTTAATGGACTCTTGCCATGCGCTCATGAATTTCGGCGTCGATAGATACAAACGTCCAGAGAAGATTTCCATAGCCGAAGAAACCGCCCGCCAGCAAGAACGTGAGGCGTATCTCCAGTCACAAGTCAACGAGCTATGGCGAACCGTTCCACAAAAGAAAACCAAAGAAGAAGACATTAAGGTTCGTTTTCCAAGCGAGCCTCAAGAAAACATCCTCTACTTCATTGAAAAACACGCCCCACTCTTAGAGCCTTGGCAGCGAGAATGTGTGCGAATAGTTCGTAAAGTAAGTCAGTACTTTTATCCACAAAAACAAACTCAAGTAATGAACGAAGGTTGGGCAACCTTCTGGCACTACACCATTTTGAACCACCTATACGATGAAGGCATAGTAACGGATAAATTCATTCTAGAGTTTTTGCATAGCCACACCAGTGTTGTAGCGCAGCCCTCTTACAACAGCCCGTATTTCAGTGGTATCAACCCTTACGCTCTCGGCTTTGCAATGTTCCGAGACATCAAAAGGATTTGTGAAGAGCCTACCGATGAAGACCGAGAATGGTTTCCTAATTTGGTCGATACAGACTGGCTCGACGCATTGCACTTCGCAATGAAGAACTTCAAAGATGAGAGCTTTATTAGCCAATATCTATCACCTAAATTGATGCGTGACTTCAAGTTGTTTGCGGTACTTGATGACGATAGAAAGAACTTCATTGAAGTGAGTGCAATTCACGATGAGTCTGGCTATCGGATGATTAGAGAAAAGCTTGCAGCTCAGTACAACCTTAGCAACCTAGAACCCAATATTCAGGTGTTCAATGTTGACGTGAGAGGCGACCGTTCGATGACACTGCAATACATTCCACATGACAGGATCCCGCTAGATAAAGGGCACGATGAAGTGATGAAACATCTTTATCGCCTATGGGGGTTTGATGTGGTACTCGAAGAGCTAAAAGATACAGGCCGAAGAGATATTCTTTCTGCTTGTCCAAAGCGAAATGATTACGACGCAAAAATTTAGCGGTATATGCATAAAAAAGGGCGATATCAATGATATCGCCCTTCTGCTATTTAGTTTAACTCTAGCGAGTCATTAAACAATTGGTTTCTGACCGCGTTCAATCAACTTCATTAATACGCTGTCTGCTGATTTGCCCGCTACACCCGCAAGCTTATCTGAAAGCTTCTTCTTTTGAACATAGTGAATAGCCAGTACAGTTTTATCTTTGCAAGCTTCCACGACTAAGTCATCAGAAGTACGGATGTCATCCACTAGCCCTAACTCGTGAGCTTGAGTACCAAACCAGTGTTCACCCGTTGCAACCTTATCAAGGTCTAATGCAGGGCGATGGTCTCGGATGAAGTTTTTAAATAAGTCATGCGTTTCTTCAAGCTCTTCTTTGAATTTTTCACGTGCTTTATCACTGTTTTCACCAAACATAGTCAAAGTACGTTTGTATTCACCAGCCGTCAGTTGTTCAAATTCAATGTCATGCTTTTTAAGCAGTTTATTGAAGTTTGGTATTTGAGCAATAACGCCAATAGAACCAACAATTGCAAAAGGGGCAGATACAATCTTATCGGCAATACATGCCATCATGTAGCCACCACTCGCCGCCACTTTATCTACAGAAATAGTTAAAGATAAACCTGCAGCTTTAATACGATCCAATTGAGAAGATGCTAGACCATAGCCGTGAACCATGCCACCGCCTGACTCTAATCTAAGAAGAACTTCATCACCTTCACGAGCAACCGCAATCACAGCGGTTACTTCTTCACGCAATGACGCTACTTCTTTTGCATCAATACTGCCGTTGAAGTCTAAAACAAATAAATGAGCGTCGCGTTTACTGTCTAATTCGCCTTCTTTTACGGCTTTCTTAATTTCTTTATCACGTGATTTAGATTTTTCTTTTTCTGCTTTTTTCTCTGCTTTATCACGAGCTTTAATAAAAGCGCCATCATGCAGATGATGCTCTAATTGTTCTATCGTTTCTTTGTGGTGTTCAGATAGGTTGGTGATTTCCAGCTCACCTTTAATTGCGCTTGATTTTCCACCTACAGATTTAGCTATCACTAAAATTGCAATAATGGCGATTACAACTGTCGCAATCTTGGCTAAAAACAAGCCGTAGTCCAACAAAAATTCCAATGTCATATCCCCTAATGTATGAATTAGTGTATTGTAACCATCTTGTCACGATTACCAAGAATTTATAATCATTCCTAGCG
>NZ_JAKJSW010000285.1:0-4203 GCF_050337375.1 Vibrio makurazakiensis
GTGTAAACCATATACTGGTCGCACTCATCAAATCCGTGTGGCGATGAAGTCAATCGGCTCCGCGATTGTTGGGGATCCTATTTATAATAATTCTAGCCAGTCTGATCGTGGTTACCTTCACGCATTTGCTATTCGTTTTGAATACCAGAGTGAGAAATTTGAATTCATCTGTGACCCGAGAAATTCGGCGATAATGGGCAGTAAATGGAATGCTCAAGGTACGACGACTAACCTGGATGAATGGCTAAAACCATGGTCAATGAATTGGCCAACGCTAAATATTAAGTGAGTAGATAAATGCAAGCATCAGCTTTACCAACCTTTTTCGAGCATATCGAACAGCAAATCCAACAAGTGCCAGATGAAGTAAGGCGGGTATTCCATGGTCGAGGTAAGTTTTGGCCTGGGCTAGAACAAATTACTGCAGATTGGGTGGATGGGCAGCTTTTAGTTAATCTATTTAAAGAAGTGGATGAAGCCTTCTTAACTGACTTAGTTGCTGGCCTGGTTGCGTTGACTGAAAAAGAATTGTGGCAGACAAAGTCTGGTAAGTCATTGGTTCTACAGCATCGTTATGCGGATGGTGCACCTTCAGAGGTTTTATGGGGCGAGCTTGATGCTTCACCGGTTGTAAAAGAGCATGGATTAAAGTATCAGCTTGATATCGGTCGTAATCAGAATTTCGGTTTATTCCTAGACATGCGTAATGGTCGAGAGTGGGTTCAAAATAACGCTCAAGGCAAAAACGTATTGAATTTGTTTGCCTACACTTGTGGATTTTCTGTAGCAGCAATGGCTGGTGGCGCTGACAAAGTGATGAATGTGGACATGTCACGTGGTTCATTGAATAAAGGTCGCGAAAATCACCGTTTGAATGAACATGATATGCGCTCTGTTAATTTCCTTGGCTATGATATTTTTAAGTCCTGGGGAAAGATTAAGAAAGGCGGCCCATACGATCTTGTTATTATCGATCCGCCGTCATTCCAAAAGGGTAGCTTTGCCCTAACTAAAGACTACAAAAAAATCCTAAGACGTTTACCAGAGTTACTAACAGAAGGCGGTGAAGTACTGGCTTGTGTTAACTCTCCAATGGTTTCGCCAAACTTTTTGGTAGAGACAATGGTAGAAGAGGCTCCAACAGTTGAATATCAGGAACGATTAGAAAACCCACCAGAGTTTGTGGACGTTGATTTGGACTCTAGTTTGAAGGTGCTCAAGTTTAAGTTGAGCTGATTCTTACACGACAGCTTTTTTGATAATAACCCTGATTAGATTATATCTAGTCAGGGTTTTTTTTTAATAAAGCGTAACTTTTAACCATTTTGAGGAAAAAGTTTTCTGCAGAGCTCAATTGAAATTAATTTTGTGACTTACGTCGCGTAATTTAAATTGTGTGAATTTTAGTACAATCAATGATTTGAGTGTGATTCATACGTTTAGATATTAAATTAGGCATGTATTTGCTCTTTTGGTGTATTTTTTGATCTGTTGTTGATTTTATTATCAGTATATTGATCTGTTTATGCCGTTATTCAATATTTACTATTCTTATTTTTCTCGGTGAAATAATGATTTATGAATTGTCAATTTTACGTTATGTGTATATTATCCGCGTCAACTTTTCGTCGGAATGAAATTCCGTATGAAAAATAACCAAACAATATGGAATATTATTATGATTACAAAACTATTTGTTAACACTAAAGTTGCGCTAGAAAACTACAAAAATAACGAGCAGGGTGTAACTGCTATTGAATACGGTTTAATTGCGGCGGCTATTGCAATCGTTGTGGGCGCTGCTGTTACTCCACTTGGTGCGCAGCTAAAACTTATTTTTGAATCTATTACCACGACATTGACAGCTGCAACTCCTAGTTAATCGATTTGCAAGGAATTGAATCCTGGTGGCTAATTATCCTAGCCGCCATTTCTCTAATTATAATGTACAAAGACGTTAAGATTAGAAAGATTTCCAATCTTCAATGTCTTTTAGCTTTGCTAGTGACTTTCCCTTTGTTCTTATTGCATGGGGAACTAACCTCATTGCTTCACGCGTTAAGTATCATTGTTCTTGGTGTGTTTCTTAACCAATTTTCTATCCTTGGTGCTGGTGATACTAAGTTATTAGCAGTCTACTCACTGGCCATTAGGCCTGAATATTTATGGCCGATATTGTTCTTAATAATATGTGTAGGTGGTGTGTTGTCACTTGGCTATTACGTCTACGGGCGACTAACAAATATAGAGAAAGTAAGACAGAGAGGAGTTCCTTACGGCATTCCTATTTGTATTGGCAGTTATTTAGGTGTGCTAGCCTCGTTATAAGGTCAAAAAAGTGAAAAAAAACATCATTCTTGGTATGGCGGTCATCGCTATATTATTTGGCTTATATGGTTTGGCCGGAAATTTATCGAAGCAAAAGCCGAAATCGGCAGTAACCACCGAGAAAAAAGAAGTGACTGTTCAGGTTTGGACGCTGGCAGAAAATGTAAAAAAAGGTCAGCTTGTTGAGCGTGCTCAACTAAAACTACAACGTATTAGCGAGAGTGAAGCAAATAGTAAAGGTGTCGTCAGCGACATCAATTTGGCCTTTGTTCCCGGCTCAGTTTATCGACAAGATATTAATGAAAACTCAGTCGTATTCCCTGAACTGATGTTGAACCCAGATCAAGATGGGTATGTGGAACTAGTTATTGCACCAAATCGTGTACCATATGCCATTAAAACCCAAGCCGAATCGGTTGTTGGTGGAATCATAACGCAAGGCACTTTTGTAGATGTACTTTCCATCTCAACACCAGATACTTTACTTGTGGWAACTTCTACTAACCGTAATAACTCAGTCTCTGTTACTYCAATTATAATGGGAGTAAAGGTACTGCAAGTGAACAAACAGTTTATCGAAGCAAGCCGAACATTACCTGAATCGACTGAGGTTCGACTGATTGTTGAACTGACAAGAAAACAGGTCGCAAAACTGACCATTGCCAATCATATTTCGACATTAGAAGTTCATAAATCGATAGGTGAATACCAGAAATCGGACTTGCAGGCAGATGCAGGTGATATTTTACCAGGCTTTAAATCGATCGTTGAGTTTAGAGCAAATCAAATCGTTGTAAATTAAGCCCAAGGTTACTATGCGTTTAACTTATTTAAAATGGCTACTTTGTATTCTAGCCAGCACTTTATCATATTCAGGATTTGCTCAAACTATTACCAACTTATCGAAAGGTGGGATGCAAACGATTACTGTCCTTGCAGATATAAAATCCGTATTTATTTCTGATCCCGAAATTGCAGATTATCAGGTTATAGATGAACGCAAAGTGGTCGTATTTGGAAAGCAATTGGGACATGCATCGTTGGCTATTTATGGGGCTGAGGGCAAAACTCTGGCTTCTCGAAAGCTCTGGGTAAACCCTAGCCTTGATTATATTCAGCAACAAATACAAATATTGCACCCAAACGCTAACGTCATCGCCGCAAATATTGGTGAACAAGTCGTTTTATCTGGAGTGGTTGCTACAGAAGATGAGCGAGACAAAATTAATGAACTCGTTGGTACACTTTTAGAAAAATCAAAAGAAGAGTACAAGCTGGAGTGGGATCTTGGTGACGAAGAAAGCCAAGAAATACAATTTATGAAGCGCAGTTATTTCGAAGGGATCGTTAACAACATTGAAATTTCTGCTGTGAAACAAGTCAACGTGAAGCTATCCATAGCAGAAGTTTCGCATTCATTTCTTGAAGAATTTGGTGTGAGCTACGGAAGTGAAGGAGCAGGGGCTGGTGTTTTTGTCGACCAACTTACCAGCTTTAGTGCTTCAGACATCATTTCAGTGATTACCGCTATTGGCAACGATACGGTTGGTCAAATATTAGCTGAGCCGAACTTATCGGTAATTTCGGGAGAAACCGCCAGTTTCCTTGTTGGGGGAGAGCTCCCAGTGGTTACGGTGGTCGATGGAACCACTAACGTCGATTATAAAGAATTCGGTATTCGATTAGAGTTGGCCGCAAAAGTACATGATGACGATAAAATCACCTTAGCATTAATGCCGGAAGTGAGCTCATTAGATACCCAGTACAGTAATGCTGCTTACGATTTACCAGCACTCAAAACACGTAGGGCTCGCACAACTGTTCAGCTTGGTGACGGAAAAAGCTTTGTCTTAGGTGGACTGCTGAGTACTGAAG